>JAQXTL010000006.1 GCA_029219465.1 Methanobacteriaceae archaeon
AAGGTTATCCCGGTCCTAAGGGTAGGTTATCCACGTGTTACTGAGCCGTACGCCACGAGTCTAAACTCGTTCGACTTGCATGGCTTAATCGAATCCCAATAGCAGTAGCATCTGCCAGGATCAAACAGAATTGAACACAAAACAGAATACACTAATTATTAGCATAATTGAAGTACACATAAAAAACATAGACGAGTATAATATATTACACATAAAATAAAATCTAATTCATAAAAACCAAAAGTTTCTATAATCAAATTTCACCACATCTACAAAACGTACATCATATCCGAAAAACTCAGATACTCATAAAAGCACATTCATTAATAATATAATAAACATGATAAAATTATAGCTACATGCGGAAAAAAGCAGTCATCATAGTCATAAATTGCTCCATGCAATAATTGACTTAAACCATCGCCATAAACATATAGCACATACTATAGAAACAAAAATGGCATTAACAAAGATAATTAAAAAATATTGCAAAATTAATTAATACATCAAAATAAGATAAATTAAAATTAATTAAAATAAAATAAATAAAAATAGCTAAAAAATAAAGAAATAAATAACAAAAATTAATATTTCTATTACAACTTTCTTAATAATAAATATTATAATAAAGAATGAAAATAAGTATTACTAAAAATAAATTTTTTAATAAAAGGCTATTTTTAATGCATATGTTCAGAAAAAATACAATACATTATATAAAATTTTCTATCTAAATCAAATAAAAATTACTTTATATATTACTAGCCAAACTATTACTGGTGATAAAATATGAAGTTCGGTATAGAATTCGTACCAGATAAACCTTTGGATGAAATTACAAAATTAGTAAAATTAGCAGAAGACGTCGGTTTTGAATATGCATGGATCACTGATCACTACAACAACAAAAATGTATACGAAACCTTAGCATTAATTGCAGCAAACACCGAAACCATTAAAATCGGTCCTGGTGTAACTAACCCATACGTAAGAAGCCCTGCAATATCTGCTTCTGCAATCGCAACCATTGACGAAATTTCAGAAGGAAGAGCAACCTTCGGTATTGGTCCTGGTGACAAAGCAACTTTCGACGCTTTAGGAATTGAATGGACTAAACCTGTATCTACTATTAAATCCGCTATTGATGACATCAACACCTTATTAGACGGTGGAAAAACTGAAGCTGGAGCAGCATTAGGTGGAGTTAAAAAAGTACAAGACCACATCCCTATTTACATGGGTGCACAAGGTCCTAAAATGTTAGAAACTGCTGGAGCAATCGCTGACGGTGTATTAATTAACGCTTCCAACCCTAAAGATTACGAAGCTGCTATGCCTATGATTAAAAAAGGTATTGAATCCGCTGGTGAAAAAGAATTCGACGTAGGTGCATACACTGCAACCTCTATTGGTGCTGACTCCGAAGCAGCTAAAAACGCTGCTAAAATCGTAGTTGCTTTCATCGCAGCTGGATCCCCACCACAAGTTATCGAAAGACACGGATTACCTGAAGGATACAACGAAAAATTAGGTGGATTATTAGCTAAAGGTGACTTCGGTGGAGCTATTGGTGCTATTACTGAAGAAGCACTCGACGCATTCTCCGTATGTGGTACTCCTGATGAGTTCATTCCAAAAATTGAAGGCTTAGCTGAAATGGGTGTAACTCAATACGTTGCTGGTTCCCCAGTAGGTAAAGACGTAGAAGAATCCATTAAATTATTAGGAGACGTAATCGCAAGTTTCTAAACTTGCTTACTTTTTCTTTTTTTATTTTTTTAAACCAGATATACACAACTTATTCATAAACTATTTTTTTCAACAATAATTTTTAATTAGAAAAACATCATAATAATATAATATTACATTAATAAATTGCAGGTATTATGATGGAAATTGAAAATATAACAAAAGAGATAAGAACTAGAGCTTTTGATAGAAAAGATCCAAAAACTCCAGAACAAGTTGGTGCAAGTTGGTATAATGATGATTTAACTTATGATGGAATTGCAAAAACATTATTTATTATATTACCAACACCAGGATGTTCCTGGGCACTTGGAGATAGTGGTGGATGTACAATGTGCAGCTATGTTTCTGACTGTACATTAGAACCAATTGATTCTCAAACAATTATTAGAATTTTTAATGAACATTTATCCAGACATCCAATTAGTGAAGAAGATAAAATTTCAGTTAAATTATTTGCATCAGGTAGTTTCTTAAACCCATATGAACTTCCAAAAGATGCACGTGATGAAATTTTAAAAACATTAATGGATTTAGGAAATGTTACAGAAATCATTGTTGAGTCAAGACCAGAATATGTAAAAGAAGAATACTTAGATGAAATCTTTGATATTATCGGAGACACATTATTTGAAGTAAGTATTGGACTTGAAACATCAAATGATTATACAAGACTTAAAAAAATCAATAAAGGTTTCACTTGCGAAGACTTTGAAAATGCTACAAAATTAATGCAAGATTTAAGAAAAACAAAAGGATACAACTTAAAAACAAAAGCATATGTCTTTGTAAAACCTATTCTTGTATCTGAAAAACAAGCAATAGATGAGGCAATTGAAACTGCAAGATATTGTGATTCTATTAATGTAGACAGACTTTCATTTTGTCCAGCAACCATACATGGTGGAACTGTAATTGAAAGATTCTGGAGAAAAGGAGCATACCAACCACCTTGGATTTGGTCATGTGTTGAGATTATAAACAAAGTGCGTGATGAATTAGATATACCTGCACTTTTAGATACATCCGGATTTGGATCAAGACGTGGTCCATACAACTGTAAGAAATGTAATAAAGATTTAAAACACATGATAATTGATAACAATTTGACACAAACCAAAATTGAATATGAATGTGAATGTAAAAGTGAATGGTTGGCTGAAATTAACAATTCCGATATGAATAAATCCACTGTCGAAGTTAAACATATCCCATTATATTAATATAATTAAAAGTGCCAATATTATTATTAGGAGGAAAATATGAAAACTAAATTTGTTAGTTTACTAGCTGTATTTCTCGGATTAATAATTATAGTATTCCCGTTAATGGGAGTTATCGGAGCTAGTTCATTAATTGGATTATCCGCATTATTAATGTCCATTTATTTACTTGTTACTGGAATTACAATTATTGATTATAATAGTAGAGGAGCCATACTTGATTTAGTGTTAGGACTTTTACTTTTATTTGTAAGTATTTGTTTGATATTCAATCCAGCATTACTTGGATTTTTAACAGAACTATCAATGTATTTCTCAGGAATAATGTTAATCATTGTTGCTGTTGTTTCATTAATTAATAACCGCAATTCCAGATATGGATTTTATACTGGAATTCTTGGAATAATACTTGGTTTATTATACATAATCGTTGGAACTTACCTTTCAAATCCAATTATTCTCGGTACTTTTATTGGAGTATGGTTAGTGATAAATGGTATTTTAAATTTTATGGATAGATAAACTATCCAAATTTTTTTCTTTTTTTGGTGTTAATATTGATTGGAATTAGTGCAGATTTTGACCCTGTTCACAAAGGTCATGAAAAATTAATTAAAGAAGCTAGAAAACTTGCTGATGAAAAAAACAAAAAAGTTGTTGTTTATTTAAATAAAGGATTTAGTGCAAATCATGCTCCTTTTTTTGCAAGTTTTGAAGCTAGAAAAGAAATGGCATTAGCATTAGGTGCTGATGAAGTTAGATGTTTTGAAGGACTTCATCACAGATTAGTTTTATCATATAGTGTGCCAATCAGACTCCAACAGATGATTGATGATGGAGTAACTGATTATATTACCTCAGCAAGCATTTCACTTGATGAGATTAAATCAAAAGCACAGAAGTTTATTGATGAGGGAAATTTCGTTGGAATGCCAAAACACTATACAAACAGAAATGAAATCAGATGGTATGCTATAAATCAGTTTCTTGGATCAAAACTAGAGTATCATGTTGTAAAGGAATTAAACAAAGACAAATATTCCGGAAGATTAATCAGACAATCCATTATTGATAATGACATGACAATAACTGATGATGTTAAAAAAGTACTTCCAAAATCAACAGTTGATATTCTTCAGCGCGAAATTGATGCTGGAAATATTCCTGAAGAGAGAAACTGGGATGATATTTATAAAAGAATGAACACCTATTCTAGAGGAAATCTTGAAAAAATAGCTTATCTTAATGGTAATACAATAAACGAAATTATTAAAAAAAGAGTTTATAGAGACCCAGAATCCATTTGGGCTGTTTTTAGAAGATCAAACTACGGACCAGTAATGACCAGATTGGCAATTAGTGCAATTGAAATGGATGTTACAAAAAAAGAAGTAATGGATTTAATGAAAAGCTATGAATCCAAAGGTGTTATTCCTGATAATCAGAAAGTCCAAAGAGTAATTGACAGAGCATGGTATGTTGCAAGCAGCGATTTAGATGCTCGTGAGGCAAATGAAAAATTCAGAAGTGAATTTATTGAGGTTGATGCTCCGCTAAAACTTGAAGCAGGACTAAATTTAACTAAATTTGAAACTAAGATTACAAAAGAAGGAATAAATACTGATTTATATGTGGATAAGAAAGGTAAGATTTCTGTTCAGTTTAAAAGTGAAGGTAAAAAAATTAAAACAAATTTAAGACTTCCTGCTGTAGAGGTTACTTATCTAAGATACATTATGGATGCTCATTTTATTCCTGTTAGTGGAAGTATAAAAAAAGCTAAAAAAGGATTTAAAGTTGAAGTGGTTATTGGTTAAGCTTTTTTAGAGCTGCCTTAACCATAATTAACTCATTTTTATCAAAACACTCAATTATTTCTTCAAGTTCTTCAGATTTTCTTTTTGAATTATTTAAAGTATTGTTTATTCTTGATAGAGATTTTTGTCTAAAATCATCTCCTTCAGTCAAAGTAAGTATATCAAAAAACTCTTCTTCTAAACCATATTGTTTTGCAGTTTCAGTCGTTTCAATCAATAGTGCTGATAAGGATTTTGTATAGCTACTTCTAAGTAGTTTTAAAATAGCTACCTCACCTAGATTATCACTGATTTTTCTTGTTTGAATAAACTCATCTAAAAATAACAACTCATCAGATTGTTCACCACAAATATATAAACTTGGATTATCGGAGTCAATTTTTCCAATAATTGCACCATCAACAAGATTATCAACATATTGACTTATTTTAAAAGTAGTTTCAGGAGATATATTATTTAAATCCAGATAAATTCCTTTGGCAAATTTTCCATAGTTTTTTGCAACTTCAAGTGCATTTTTTGGAGAATTTGCAGAAATTAGAATATCTGAATCAATAGCTACCTGCTTAAATGTGTCTTTAACTTCAATTCCTGATTTTTCAATAGCTTCAATTGTTTTATGAGATCTATTTTCAGTTGAAGTTAAAAAGGTGATTTCATCAGACTTAATTATCTTTGTAAGATTTTGCAAAACCTTTCCAAATCCAATAAGTCCTATAATCATAAACATCACCAGTTATTTTCTTAAAAGAAGCATGTCATGTAAGTTTGCACCAATATGCCTTGCAATAGTATTACATTTTACACATAACAAAAAGTAGATGTCTTTTTTGGATAAATCAATTTCAGTTAAACCTTCATAGTTTCCCATACCTTTTGAGATTACAAATTCATGATCATCGAAGATTTGTCTAAATTCGTCTGAAATTTCACTATCAACATAACCTACAGTTCCAGCACCGATTTCAACAAGTTTTCCAAATTCATCAAGTCCAACGTCAAGTGCTTCAACCATAGTAGCATCATTTAAAATAGGTTCTGATTTAACAGCAATTGTAATATCCAAATCATATTCTTTTAGTTTAGCTAATAATAGCTTGTCAAATACAATTTCTCCAGTATTATCTACTAAATACAATACTTTATCATGAGTTTTCAGAGAGTTTTCAAATTCTTCAATGTCTTTAACTGCCAAATCTTTTTTTAGTGAACTTTTAATTACACCTTCAATATCATCATCTAAGGTAAAAGCTCCAAAATCCAAAATATTACCTATAATAGCTATTTTAACATAGTTTTCTAAACTGTCATCTTCATCCAATATTTTTTTGACTTCAGGCAAGTATTTAAGTGCAATTTCATTGCCTTCAACTTTTTCTTTGTAATATGGATCCATACAGCCGGTTTTTTGTTTGATGATTTTATGCATTGAAGAACCAGTACTGTTTGAATTGGTTCCTGCTTTGAAAGTAGTGCTTAGAAATTTGAAGATTTCTTCCATTACTTTCATTTTAACATTTTCATCATCAGTTGATAAATCTAAAGCTTCACGAGCCTGTCTTAAAAAACAAGGCCCACATTCATAACTAATATCCAAAATTAACCACCATATATAATTTGAACTAATTGAATTTCATCACCATCTTCAATTACAGTATCTTCAATTACAAGTTCTCCGTTTTGTTTTGATACTATAGTTTGAGCAGATAATCCTAATTCAGTGAGTACATCTTTAATTGTGTAATTATCATTTGGCAATTCTCTTTTTTCATCAATTGATTTGTATTTTAATGTAAATTCCATTTTATCACAATCCTAATTCTTCTAAAAAGGAACATGCTTTACATAATTCATTAGCTGAAGGTTCACCACATCTTTTGCATCTTCCATGATTGAAATCTTTTTTAAAGTCTTCTTTCAATACATTTTTAATTTTATCATATCCTCTAAGAGTAGAGTATTTGATTGTAGGATGTTTTTCTGCAAGCTGATTTATAACCTCAGAAACTTCTCCTCTAAATGATTGCATTGCATAAGGACAACTGTCAAAGTGAACTTCCAGTTCTTTTGCAACAACATATAATCCAATTTCACGTTCCGGAATTTCACGTAAAGGTTTAATCTTAACTGTAAACTCTTCAGCTTTGGATTCTGTTTTTGCACCTAATTTAGTTAAGTTATCAGTGTTTCCTTCAAGATAATTCATTAAAATTCCCTGAACTTCATCATCAAGGTTATGTCCTGTAGCTATTTTTGTTGCTCCCATTTCACGAGCTGCTTTATTAATAATGGTTCTTCTAAATACTCCACAGTAGGTACAGGAACCTTTATGATTTTCTCTTTGCATTATTTCATCTAAGGTAATTCCATATTCGTCTTTAAGTGAAACTACTTTGTGTTCAATACCTAATCTCTCAGCATGCCTAATAGCTATATCAACACCGTCTTGGCGATAGTTATCAATTCCTTCATCTACTGTTACTGCACACAAGTCAATAATGTGCATTTCACGAAATGTATTTAAGATTTCAAGTGTTGTTACACTGTCTTTTCCACCTGAAAGAGCAACTAAAACCTTATCTCCTTTATCTAACAGTTTTTCTTTTCTAACGGTTTTAATAGCTTTTTTCTCAACTGATTCAATAAAACAATCCTTACATAATAGCTGGCCGGACTGTTCTTTTTTAATAATAACTTTAGGATTACCACATTTACTACATTGCATAATTATTACCTACATTTGTTCTACAAATCTTGCTAGTTGATTAAGAGTATTAACTTCAAAAACCTGTGCTCCAGCGTCTCTGTAGAGTGAAACACAGCTGTCTACAACATCCCATTTGTTTTTATCTTCAGGGTTTAAAATTACAACTTTTTTGGAATCTCTTACCATTTCCTCAACAATATCCACACTGGCAGGAACTCCATTTACTTTTGGCCCTGCCCAATCACGACAATCAGATAAAATAATAACATGGGATTTGTTATTTATATTTGCCATCTCCTGAAAGCTCTTAAATGCTGTATACATGTTTGAGGTACCATGAACCATCATATTTTTAACACGTAAATCTTTCACTTTAACAAATGCATCTAAGAGATACTCTTCTTTTAGAGCAGAAGATGTTTCAATTACTTTATTGTCAAATTCAAATGTTCTAGAACGTTTGAATGCTGTTTGAGCTGAAAACATCAACATGAAAAACCAGCTACTAATCCATTCACATGAACCACTTATGTCATTTAAAAATAAGTGTTCATTCTTATGAGGCCTTGGTTTTGCTTTAATAAGCTCTAGCGGAACCCCACCATATTTTAAATTAACTCTTATGGTTCTTCTAATATCAATTTTGTTACAGTTCATTTTAGATTTTCTTCTTGAACGCTTATTAGCTATTCTTCTACCTAACTGCTGACAGATTTCAAGCATTCTTGGATCAAAACGATTTAATTTGGTTAAGTCTTTATTCATTAATTCCCCATCGCGTTCGAGTTTTTTAGCTTCCTCAAGTAATGGTTGGCCTGAAAGCATTTTCAATTTTTCATTAGTAATTTTTTCTTTTCTAATACTTTGAGCCATGCTTTCCTGTTTTTTAATGATATATTTATTTGATTTAGGACCTCTGCCCTCATATGCTTTACTTCTTTTAACTTCTTCAGGCATTTCAACTTTTTTAATAGCAAATATTTCTTCAAAAACCTTATTGAATTTAGGAATATCATACTTGTCTTTAACATAAACTGCCATCAGTGCAGTTTTAAGCAAGTTTCTGTCTTCCTCACCCAAGTCCTCATAAACCTGTATAGCTGCCTTAGTACTTCTAATACTTACAGGGACATCTTTTTGCCTTAACTGGGCGGATAAATCTACTATTTTATTTATCATTTTAATCCTTATCTAAAACATCTTTTAAAACTCTTTTTCTATCGCTTTCTGTTTTAATAGCTACACCAACACTGTCTTTTAAAGATTTATCCAAATCATCAGTGCCTAAACTCATGACTGACTGAACCCAATCAACAGTACCTCTAACAGAAGGTTTTTTCATTAAGTTAAGATTACGAATATCATGAACAATCTTAACAATATGTGAAATAATGCCCTCATCTGCATGAGGTAATTTGGATTTGACGATTTCAATCTCACGTTCGACAGTTGGATATGGGATGTATAAAAACAAACATCTATCCTTAGTCTCATTAAGTAATGATCTTTGAGAGTTTGATGTTAAAATAACAATCAAATCGTTTTTTAATTGGAAAGTTCCCAAATCATTAATTGTTATTTCTTTTTCACCTAATGCCTGAAGTAAGAAGCTTTCTACTTCTTCATCTGCTTTGTCAATTTCATCAATAAGTAATACTGAGTCATTATCATTTAAAAATGCATTAAGTAAAGGACGTCTTATGAAAAATTCCTCATCAAATATTTTATCTTCTTTAACGGAATCATTTTTAGCAGCTTCCAAATGAAGAAGTTGTTTTTGATAGTTCCATTCACCGACAATTTGTTCGAAGTTAATTCCTTCATAACATTGTATCCTGAAAAAGTCCCTATCAAAAGTCTTTGCAATTACTTTTGCAAGCTCTGTTTTTCCAACACCAGGAGGTCCTTCAATAAGCATTGGTTTTCCAAGTAATAAGGATAAATATAAAGTAGTTGAAATTTCATTATTTGAAACATAATCTGCACTTAACAGACTTTTATCAATATCTTTAATACTAATATTTTCAATTTGCAATTTTAAACCTTCCAATCTATTATAAGTTAAGATTTAATCTAAATTTATTTAAAGTTTATGCAACAATATATTAATAATAATTCAAAAATGGGGGTGGATTATGGAAACTGAAGACATGATTATTGTAGGATTAGTAGTCTTAATCGTGATTTGTGGAGCACTTGCATTTTTTGTTACAAGCAGTGGAATTTCATTCAATAATGATCCAGTACCTGTAATGAACAATACCACAACAAACATTACAACCAATAATACAGTTAATAATACATCAGATGACACTTCTGTTCGCGATACCGGTGCTTCAAGTCCAGAAAGTAGTGGTACAAGCAGTGTAAGCTATAGTAATCAAGGATACTATAGTGGTTCACAATCCAGCTATTCATACTCAAGCAGCAGTAATAGTGAACCAGTAGAACAACCAACTGAATCTGACACACAAGCCGGACAAAACGAAGGCACAATTGATCCAGAGGATTTCAGTTAATACTATTTTTTAAGTTCGTCAGGATTTTTGAATAATTCAAAATCCTGAACATATTCTTTTCCAGTAATCATTGCAATTTCTGCTTTTTGCAATTCGGAACCTAAATATGCAGCGTGTTCCATTCTTGTAACTAATTCTTTTTCAATGATTTCTTCATAGATTTCTTTAGCAGAATGTCCAACAATTACAAAGTCAGGTTCATTTTTCTTAAAATGAGTAGCAGTAATTCTGCTGTCCTTTACAGTAGTTGCATAGTCAACATGAATTTTAAAACTGCCTGCTTTATCTCTTATGAATTTCATTGGTTTTTTCTGGCGAATTTCAGGAACTCCATCTCTTTCGTTTACTATGATATCATTTCTTTTATGTTTATCTTTAAATTCAACCAAATTGATTCCTAAATCTTTTGGAATGGATTTTCTGTGTTTTGCAAGAAACATCATTTTAGATGCAGTAGCTAATTCACGAACACTACCACGTGTTTTTCCACTTTCTTCAGGAGTAAATAATATACTTACTCCAAGTTCCATACCAATACCTGCCAATAAAACATTGACTCCCCCTGAATCTGCATCCATTAGCTCGGTAACATTTCCAACACCGAAAAACATTGGTGCAGGGTTTGTTTTGTGAAATTCATTACATGCGATTATTGACTCTACAATACTTGCACTGTTAACAGGATCTAAAATTAAATCTGCAACGTATTTTACTCCTTCAGTGTCTTTTATTAACTGATGCATTGCTTCAACACGTTCACTTGGAGATTTTGGAGATTTACCTTGAGAAAAGTTTGTTGGAAGTAAAACTGCAGGAATCTGTTTTTCTTTTAATACTTCTTTAACTTCACTGTTGTTTCCTAAATCAAGACTTAATACAAAATCAATTCCATTTTCTGCAGCTGTTTTAATCTCATTTGGATTTAATGTATCAATGCTTAATGGTCTATCGCCCACAATAGGACGTAATGTTTCAATTAACTCAGGAATTTTATCTGAAAAATCTTCACCAGCAGCCATTCCTATATCAATCATATCTGCTCCAGAATCAACGAAATACTGACATTTGTTTATTAATGCTTCTTTTGATAAGAATGGTGCATTAGCTATTTCAGCAAGTACTCTCATTGGGAAGTCTTCACCAACCGGAAGATTTCTAATTAGGATATTATTTGGTTTTTCAAGAAGTTTTTCAATAGTCTCAGTGTCATTTTCAAAATCTTCAATGAATTTTAAAGCCTGTTTTCTTTTTTCTTCATTAATCAGTTTATCTGCAGGGGTGGTTTGTGACAATTCAATTTTTTCAATTAAGTCTAAAACCATTGCCAAGTCTGCACCGTCAGTGGATCCTTTAAATGTTGGAATTCCAAGTTCTTTTGTAATTTCTTTTGTTCCTTTTTTAATTAAACCTGGAACTAAAATCATATCAATTTCATCCATTTGGTCTGCAAAACATTTCTTAACTTCATTAATAATTAATCTTGGAGTTAAAAATGCTGCAACCTGAGTATTGTCAACAATATGTACAATGATATCTTCTTTTGAGTTTGAAACAACATCTTTTATTAAAGGATATGCCAACTCTCCTGTGATAATTAAAACTTTCATAATACCTTCCAATGAGATTTTTCTAATTATATTATATGACTAAACATTATTATTAAATTCTTTTAAAATTTTGAAATTTTCACAATAAAAATCAGAGTATAAAAAGTAACATAAACCTTTATATATTTTGGAATTTATAATGATTATACATGATAAATATATGGAGGAAAAATTAAATGATTGAAATTCGTTTTCATGGAAGAGGAGGACAAGGAGCTGTAACCGCTGCTGAGATTTTAGCTAAAGCAGCTTTCAAAGACGGCAAATATTCTCAAGCTTTTCCATTCTTTGGAGTAGAACGTAGAGGAGCTCCAGTTATGGCGTTCACCAGAATTGATGACAAGCCAATTGATTTGAGATACCAAATCTACAATCCGGACTATGTATTAGTATTAGATGATGGATTATTAAACGTAGTGGATGTATTTTCAGGAATCAAAGACAATACTGAAGTTATTATCAACACCGAAACTTTTGAAGGTAGTGGAGAACATACCGTCCACAGTATTGATGCAACCGGAGTTGCATTAGACATGTTAGGACGTAACATTGTAAATACTATTATTTTAGGATATTTTGCTAAAAAAACCCAACTTGTAAGTATCGAATCATTACTTGAAGTAATTAGAGAAACATTCCCTGGAAAAGTTGGAGAACTAAATGTAGAAGCTACTAAAAAAGCTTATGAAATGGGATAGAAAAGGGTGAAGAGAATGGTAAGCATAGGATGCGTAATTAAAACACCAGGTAATAGTAGAATTAACAAAACTGGAAGTTGGAGAACTTTTAAACCAATTTTAGACAAAGAAAAATGTATTGACTGTAATAATTGTATTATCTTCTGTCCAGATTCCAGTGTAAACAAACAACATGACATAGATTATGATTACTGCAAAGGATGTGGAATTTGTGCATATGAATGTCCTTCCGATGCAATTGAAATGGTAAAAGAATAAAGAGAGTGATTTAATGATAAAAGAAGTAATGACCGCAAACAAAGCAGTTGCAGAAGCTGTAAGATTAGCTAAACCACAAGTTATTCCCGTTTATCCAATTACTCCACAAACTACAATTTCAGAATACTTAGCTCAATACGTTGCAGACGAAAAAATTGATGCTAAATATGTTAAAGTAGAATCAGAACACAGTGCAATAAGTGCTGCAGTTGGAGCTAGTGGTGCTGGAGTAAGAACCTTTACCGCAACATCCTCCCAAGGATTAATGTTAATGCACGAAATTTTATTCGCAGCAGCAGGTATGAGAACTCCTATTGTTTTAGCAGATGCAAACAGAGCAATTTCTGCACCCTTAAACATTTGGAACGACCAACAAGACTCCATTGCACAAAGAGATGCTGGATGGTTACAAATTTATGTTGAAAATGCACAAGAAGCATTAGATACTACTTTAATGGCATATAAAATTTCAGAAAACCCAGATGTATTACTTCCATCAATGGTATGTTTAGACGGATTTATTTTAACTCACACTGTAGAACCTGTTGAAATTCCAGATCAAGAAAGTGTAGATAAATTCTTACCTCCATATGTTCCTAAACATGCATATCTTGATCCAAATGACCCAATGTCCATTGGTAACTTTGCAGATACTCACTACTATACAGAAGCAAGACATGATATGGAAGTTGCAATGACCAAATCCATTGGAGTTATTGAAGAAACCTGTAAAGAATTTGCTGAAATCTTTGGAAGAGAATATGGTCTTGTTGAACCATACAAAACCGAAGATGCAGATATTGTTATTGTTGCAATGGGTTCACTTTGTAGTACCATTAGAGTTGTAGTAGACCAATTAAGAGAAAAAGGAGAAAAAGTAGGTTTACTTAAAATTAGAGCATACAGACCATTCCCTGTTGAAGCAATCAAAGACGCAGTTAAAAACTGTCAAAAAATTGCTGTTATTGATAAAAACTTCACCTTCGGAATTGGTGGAGCATTATATGCTGATATGAAAGTTAAAATTGATAAAGAAATCTATGGATTTGTTGCAGGTTTAGGTGGAAGAGACATTATACCTGAATACATTGTTGAAGCTTATGAAAAAACAAAAGTACCTGAACAAGAAGTTACATGGATTGGACTTAAGGAGGAATAGATATGGATATACCTGATAAAGATTTATTAGCACCAGGACACAGAGGTTGTGCTGGTTGTGGAGCATCAATTGCTGTGAAATTAGCTCTTAACGCATTAGGCAAAAACACTGTAGCTATTTCTGCTACAGGTTGTCTTGAAGTAATGACTACCCCATACCCAGAAACTTCATGGGAAGTACCATTCATTCACGTTGCATTTGAAAACTCCGGATCAGTTGCATCTGGTGTAGAAAGTGCATTAAGAATCCAAGGAAAAGATGATGTTAACGTTGTTGCTTTCGGTGGTGACGGAGGAACTGTAGATATTGGTTTACAATCCTTATCCGGAGCTATGGAAAGAGGCCACGACATGCTCTACATCTGTTACGATAACGAAGCATACATGAACACTGGTATCCAAAGAAGTGGAGCTACTCCATACGGAGCAAGTACAACTACTTCACCAAAAGGTATCGGAAGTTTCGGAGAAGACAAACCTAAGAAAAACATGCCAATGATTATGGCAGCTCATGGAATTCCATATGTAGCTACCGCATCTATTGCATATCCTGAAGACTACGTTAAAAAAGTTAAAAAAGCAGCTTCAATTAAAGGTCCTGCTTACATACACTTACAACAACCATGTACTACTGGTTGGGGATACCCATCTGAAAAAACCATTGAAATGGGTAGATTAGCAGTAGAAACCGGATCTTGGGTATTATATGAAATTGACCATGGAAACTTCGATATTACCTACAGACCAGATGAAAGAAAACCTGTTAAAGATTACTTATCTGTTCAAAAAAGATTCAAACACTTAGATGAAGAACACATTGAAAAAATCCAAAAATATGTTGATGCACAGTGTAAAGAATTAGGATTATAGGAGGAATATCAATGGAAAGTATTCTTGTAAATAGCAACTTATGTGACGGATGTATGAATTGTGAAAACATGTGTGCATCTGTACATAATGCTAGTAGGATAAAAATTATTGAACATGATTCTTCCTTTTACTCCATTGTATGTCAACATTGTGAAAGTGCACCATGTAAAAAAATCTGTCCAACCGAAGCTATTAGCGACGAAGGCGTTGATGGTGAAAAATGTATCGGTTGTGGATTATGTGTAATGGTTTGTCCATTTGGTGCAATGACTTTCCAATCTAAAGTCGCAGAAAAATGTGATCTCTGTGCAGACAGAGAAGAAGGTCCTGCTTGTATTAAAGCATGTACTAAAAGAGCTATCAGTGTTGCAGACCCTCAAAAAGTTAAAGCTAAAAACCAAGAAAAATTCTTGGCTAAACTTAGTGGAGTCTATGAACCTGAAAGCCAAAAAAGTGGATTTGTTCATGTTGTAACATGTCAAGCTAGAGTAAGCCACTTTTTAGAATAAAAAGAATTATGTATAACTTAGGAAATTGTACTGATTGTACAACATGTGGAAGTTGTCAACAAACACCAAATGTTGACACTCCAATTTTATTTTGTATGCACTGTCAACCATCAGATGCGCCATGTTTAAAAGTTTGTAAGCAAAATGCAATTGAAATCATGGGCGGAGCCATAACCATTAATAGTAAAAACTGTACCCGATGCAGAGATTGTGTTAAAGTATGTCCTATCGGCATAATTAAAATTTAAATATCTTAAAATCAAAAAATAAGATTAATTAAATTTTATAGGGTTTTATTTTGATTACTAAAGATACTATTAAAGAAACCGTTTATGAACTTTACAAAAAAGCAGCAATTGTTTTAGGTGATGACGTAAGAAAATCACTTGAAGATGCTCTCAAAAATGAAGAACATGACCTTGCAAAGTTAAATATTGAAGCAATATTGAAAAATATTAAACTTGCAGAAGAAAAGCAAATTCCAATGTGTCAAGATACTGGATTACCTGTTGTTTTTGTTAAATTAGGAAATGTTGAAGTTGAAAATTTACGTGAAGGTATTGAAGAAGGGATTAAAAAAGCAACAAAAGAAATCCCAATTAGACCTAACATCGTTGATCCTTTAACAAGAGAAAATACTAATGTTAATGTTGGAGACTTCATTCCTCCAATCGATATAGAATTAGTAGATGAAGATTATCTTGAAATTACAATAATGCCAAAAGGATTTGGTTCTGAAAACAATAACGCTTTGAAAATGGCACTTCCAGCTGACGGAATTGAAGGAGTCAAAGAATTTGTAGTAGAATCAGTTCTCAAAGCAAAAGGAAAACCATGTCCTCCAACCGTTGTTGGTGTTGGAATTGGTGGAACATCCGATTTATGTTTAAAACTTGGTAAAAAAGCTTTACTTGGTGAAGTAGGTAAAAGAAATCCTGACCCACAAATAGCTAAACTTGAAGAAGAAATTTTAGCAGAAATCAATAATTCAGGAATCGGACCAATGGGTCTTGGTGGAAAAACAACATGTCTTGATGTTAAAATCTTAAAAGCACATACCCACACTGCAGGATTACCTGTTGGTGTTTGTATCCAATGTTGGGCAGATAGACATGCAACAACAAAAATATATGATAATTAGATTATTTTTAATCTAATTACTTTTTTTAATATCTGAAAGTTCTCGGAGTAGTTGATCTTGGAATATTTTCATGAAACTCAATGGAAACATCCATCATTTCAACAGAAATATCTCCCATTCTTTCAAATGCTTTAATAACTCTAAATAAATAAATAAAATAATTTGAACGCTCTTTTTCATCAAATGAACTTTCAGCCATTTGTTCTGCAATCAAATTAATAGCTTTAGTTTGAAGAATATGAATTGATTCTTCTAACTTCATTAAATCATCTTTAAGCTCGGTTTTACCTTCAAGAAAAGAAGTAATAGCTAAACGAATCATTTTTCTAGCAATTTTATACATCTTTTTTAATTTCTTTAAAACATTTTCCTCAATTTTGTAGATGTCATTAATTACAAATTTAGCAATATGAGCACAATAATCTCCAATACGTTCTAAATCATAGGCAATTTCATTGTAAAGCATTGGTTTAGATATTTCAGAATGTTTATTCATACTAACAATAGTCTCAACAGATGTTCTTATCTTTTCAACCATATTGTTAGTAGCAAAATCCATCTCAAGAGCTTTATTTGCCTTTTCGTTATCATATTCTAAAACTGCATCAAATGAAACCTCAATTTGAGAGTGAACATGCTTTGCCATATTGTTAATCATATCATTGACAATAACATTTCCTTTGGTTTCATTAACATGATAGTCACTTAAAGACTCAGCAATACTTTCATAACTTTTTAAGTCAATCATATATGCTCTTTTTACAGTTCCGTCCTTAACAAGAGGTTGTAGAAGTTGAGCAACATATCTGCGAGTTATACCCAACTTTAAAGCAATCTCATCTTGAGTTGCAGGATTTTCATATAAAATGAGATCCAAAATATCTTTCAATGTTTTATCTTTTTTACCCATTATACCACTATTTATACTCATCTAATAAATCATTAGATTCAAATTGAATATTTTCAGAGGATGTATTAATTCCAGTTTCTGGTTTAACCTCTTTTTTAATTGTTTTTTCATGATTAAGATTATGTTGTGATTTATTGAAAGATTCTTTTAGACTTCTTCCTTTTTCAGCATAATCAAAATCTTTATGTATTTTAGAATGGCGCACTTTGTGAACCTTAGGAGTAGAGAAATTTTCCTCATTAATTTTATGATTAATTACATTTGGTGTATCATCAGAGTCTCTTGAGTGGATAAGAATACTCAATATTACCTCACATAATAATCCAAATGCAACAATAGCTATAGGTAAATCAAAATATTGGAACACAGTACCATAAAGTTCTGTAATACTATTTCCCCAATCTACAAAACCACGTGCTAAAAAGATTAATCCAACAAAAACAATAGTTGCTACACTTACTTTTTTAACAACGACTCTTTTTAATACAAATGAATATCCTGCCATAACCAATAATGCTAAACCTAAAATTCTGTAGAGGTTATTATTAACTGCATCTTGAATTGACAAGTACACATTAACAAAAGTATAAGGGATAGTACCTTGTTCAGCCAATAGTGCTAAAATTAGAAGTAATTGAATAATTGCAATAACAGCAATAGGGAATATATATGCAAGTTCCCATTCAAAACTTGAAGTAAAACTTTTATTTCCAATTGGTTTTTCTAAAGCTTCAGTTAACATATTATAAAGAACAGAAGAGATAACTGAACCTATAATTGTACCTGTAACACCCATAATAGAAGTTAAAACAGCAACGAGTGCAGAAATACAACCTACCAATGCAAGTTTTTTATAGTTCATTAATTCACCTTAAAAAAAATTTATTATTAAATAATAAAATAGTATAGTTAATACTATTTAATATTATTTATTTTAATAAATTTAAACTTTAAGGAAACCTTAAACAATAGTTAAAGCATTAGGAACTTTCTTTAAAATATTATCTTTAACAGGAATCATTGTTGATGAAGCAATTGAGAAATCTGCTTTATCTGCAGCAACTTTATCATCACTTTCAGGAATGATAGTAGCGTTCAATACATCTTGTAAATTATCAACAGTATTGTCCAATACCCATTTGTCCACATCAGCAATAATAATTTCATCAACGTGTTTATCTAATTCTTTAGCCAGAACCCAGGAGATGAATCTTCCACCATGTAAAGAAATGGTGTTTCCATCAGCCATATTTACGATATCATCTAAGGTGTGTTTTAATTCAATGTTTTCATACATTCTTGAATTAACCAAAGTTGCCCAGTGAGCATCTCCAACATGATATGAACCGATTTTGTTTGGATAAATATTATCTGGACCTGCAAGTTTAACAGCAGTAGCTATTGCAAGTAAATCGTGCTTTTGAGCTGGAAGACCTCTGTTTGGGAATTCTTCGTTGATTATTTGAATTATTCTTGGAAGACCAAATTTTCCTCTTCTTGCAGTACCTGGTTCAAATCCACACATGTATCCATGGTGGTTTTTAGGAAAACCAGTGATGACCATGTTTAAACCAGATCTAAGACCTGCTCTTACTTCATTTTCATAAGCCCCATTGGTAGCTACAACTTTACCCGGAGATAAAATTCTTGCAGCAGCAATTGCTTTTGCAAATCCTTCTGTTGTATTTTCACATCTGTTGAATGGTCCTCCTTCGACTACAACAACATCAGCACCAAGTTTGATTGATTTTTCAAAACCGGTAATTACTTCATCATAACCATCACCAACAAACATGATGGATTCTACACCTTTACCGTATTTTTTAGCCAAATCCGCAATGTCTTGTGCTTCGCTTAATGGTGCTGCATGAGCATCACCAGTTTGTTCTGATGAAACATTAACTGCAACAGATGAAGCTAATTTAACCCATTCTTCCTTATCGCCTTTTTGTTCTAATTCTTTATCAATTAATCTTTCATGGATTCTTCCACGAGGACATTCAGTAAATCCAGGACCTTTATTGTAACATTCCCCACCACACCCTGAGATGTTTTTTGGAAGCCTCATAGCACCATTTACACCAAAGTGATCCAAATCAAGAGGAACATCAACAATTTCGTGCACTTTTTTCATTACGTCAAGCCCAGTCATTCCAAATTTTTCACCAATATCTGAAAATGCATAAGCACAAATGTGAATTGGAGCACCTATCATATCAGATAAGCGGCAGTTACCTAATAAATCCATTAATTCTAAATCAGAAGCACAAGTACCTGCAACAACTTCTGTTAAATCACATCCTAATGGGAATCTTTTAAATTGCATTCCCAATTTCATGGTTTCTTCTAGTGAAAGTTCTGATATTGCATCAACAACAGAACCAACATCTTTTTTCATCTTTGATATTGCAATAGCAGCATCATCGTCATAAACTGCCTTTTTAATTAAATCATACACGATGCATTCCTCCAGTTAACATAAATTTAGTATATATAAGTAACAAGTTTAATAAAAACTTTTTGTTTTGATTTTACAAAATCAAGAAAAAAATATATCGAATATAAATAAGTTGCATTACGACACGATATAAAAATTTAAATAGTATCAAAATTTTAAGTATAACTATTACTACATGTTTAACTACCAAAAAAAATGCATACTCTTTTTTTTAATAGCACTGTAGTAAGATTAAATGTATCTAATATATGTGTAACATATATTGAATAAAAAAATATAAAAGGAGACTGAAAAATGAAAGTAGCAATTTTAGGTGCAGGATGTTACAGAACTCATGCTGCAAGTGGAATTACCAACTTCGCAAGAGCTTGTGAAGTTGCTGAAGCAACCGGAAAAGAAAACATTTCAATGACCCACTCAACTATCGAAATGGGTGCAGAATTATTAGAATTAGCTGGAGTGGACGAAGTTGTTGTATCCGACCCAACTTTTGACGGCGATTTCACTGTAGTAGACGACTTTGACTATGCTGAAGTAATTGCAGCACACAAAGCTGGAAACCCTGAAGAAGTAATGCCTGCAATCAGAGCAAAAGTAGCAGAATTAGCTGAAACCGTACCTAAACCATCTAAAGGTGCTATCCACTTTACTCACCCAGAAGATTTAGGAATGAAAGTTACCACCGACGATTCTGAAGCTGTTGCTGACGCTGACTGGGTAATGACCTGGTTACCAGAAGGAGGTATGCAACCTGACATCATCAAAAACTTCGCTGATGATATCAAAGAAGGAGCTATCGTAACTCACGCATGTACTATCCCAACTACCGGATTAAACAAAATCTTCGAAGACTTAGGAACCAACGTAAACGTAGCTTCCTACCACCCAGGTGCTGTACCTGAAATGAAAGGACAAGTTTACATCGCTGAAGGTTTCGCTGACCAAGCTTCCATCGACACTTTAATGGACTTAGGTCAAAAAGCAAGAGGATCTGCATTCACTTTACCAGCTAACATGGTTGGTCCTGTATGTGACATGTGTTCCGCAGTAACTGCAATTACCTACGCAGGTATCTTAGCTTACAGAGACACCGTAACTCAAATTTTAGGTGCTCCTGCAGGATTCGCACAATCTATGGCTAACGAAGCTTTAACCCAAGTAACCGCTTTAATGAAAAACGAAGGTATCGACAAAATGGATGCTGCTTTAGACCCAGCTGCATTATTAGGTACTGCTGACTCAATGAACTTCGGTTCCTTAGCAGAAATCGTTCCTACCGTATTAGACTACTTAGGTAAAGACGAATAGATGCGAACAAAGTAAGTTAATTGTTGATTTTATATCAACAATTTTTTAACTTATTTTTTAATCGTTAGTAAAATAGCTATTAAAAAATAAGTTAAATGCTATTTTCTAAACTAAATACAAAATATATACTATAGAGAGATGTTTATGATTGATGAAATTTTAAAAAAAGCAGAAAATAATCAAAAATTAACAGATGAGGAATTTTTAGAATTACTAAACATAAGTAATGATGAAGACTTGAATAAACTATTTGAAACTGCTGCAAAAATAAGAGATCAACAATCAAAAACAATCAAATTAACTTCAACAATCCACATTACAAATAAATGTCAAATCCAACCTAGGTGTGAATACTGTGGATTTGCAGAAGAGACTTCTTCTAAAGGATATTATAATGCATTTTATAAATCAAATGAAGAAATTTTATGCGCTGTTAAATCCATCCAAGAAGCAGACATACCTCGTGTAAGCTGTTCTGGAGGATATGGTTACAAAGGAAAACAGGCTGTAAATGCATGTAAAATAGTTAAAGAAAACTCTGATTTGGAAATTTTAGTTAATGTGGGTGGAGATTTAACTGAAGAATCCATTAACAAACTTGCAGAGCTAAATACTGATACAATATGTTGTAATCTTGAAACCATCAACGAAGAAGTATTTTATAAAAGAAAACCTGGAGATTCACTAGAACAAAGAATATTAACCTGTGAAAGAATTAGTAAAGCAGGAATAGGATTATCCTCAGGATTACTTTTAGGAATTGGGGAAAGTGTTGAAGATAGATTAAAACATTTACGCTTTTTAGGTACTTTTGAAACCTTAGAAGAAATCCCAATAATGGGTTTTAATCCTTATGATGATACTCCAATGGCAAATGAAGAACCATTCCCATTACAAGAACAATTAAAAATGGTTGCTATTACACGTATAATGTATCCTCATATTAGAATTACAATGCCAACACCAACTGTTGGTCCTGAAAATGTGGAATTTTCACTAAAAGCAGGTGCAAACAATTTAGCTACTGTAATTGCAGATAATTACCCACATGAAGTAAAAGGTGTAGGAGCACCAGAATACGGTAATTACAACAAAGTAGTTAATGTAATTGAGAAATTAGGCTTAATACCTCAAACCATTTAATCTTTTTTTGAGAGGGATATTGTGGCATTTGAAAAGATGATACAAAATGCATTTGAAGAATCTTTAAACGACTCCAGATTTGGAGATACTCTTGAAGAAATACAAGAAATTCAAAACTATATAAAAAATGCTAAAAAAGTATATATCCCCAATAAGAACGGAATTAAAGTAGAAGTATTAAATAAAGTTTTAGAAGAATATAATCTTCCCCAAGCTGAAATACTTCAACTTAATACTAATACTGCTGATACCAGTAGAATTCCTGCTCTTGCAAAAGCATACATTGCACTTGATCAAAGTGATGCTGATTTAATTATAGCAAGAGGACGCTTAGGTATTCCTGGATCAGGCTCATTACTTATTTTTATAGATAATAAGGGAAGAATATTAACATGCGGTACTTCCCCGTCACATGTAATTCATAAAAAAACTATCGAAGAAGCTGTTTATAATGAAGCATGTGAAGCATTAGAAAAAATAGGATTCAATAAAGAAGGATAAAAAATGAATATTGATACTGGAATTACATCTGAAGTGCTAACTATAAAATCTGAAATCAAACTAATTGACATTTTTAATGAAATTATTGATAAAAAATCCAATGCTGTTTTTAATTATATAAATGAATTAGATATAAAAAAAGATGCTAAAATAGTAGTTATTGGAACTTATTTTACAGGAGTAGGTATTGTAAAGAAATTAAGTGAAAAATATGAAAATATCTTATTAATTGACATATATCCTCACTTAAAAGAATTATTAGACACACCACTTGGTGGAAAATTAGCAAATTCTGTTGAATTTTCATCTGATTTGGATTTAATATATAGTGGAGATGTTGTTATTGACACTACTGGTTTTGGAGGGATAACTCCTGAACAATCTGAAAAATTTGATGTTGACACATTTATTATTGAAGATCCTGTAGCTGAAGATAACGATGAACTTTTAGCTAATAAAAATAATATTCATAAAAGATTAAGTTGTGCAAAAGCAAACAACAAGGCAATAATTAAAACTAAAGGAATTGACACAAAAACTTCCGGAACAATGACATTAACAATTGGCGTTTTAACCAATGTCTTGAATAAATGCCTAGAAAAAGAAGGTGTACTATACAGTGCCTGTGAAATGGGCTTTTTTGAAGAAGTTATCTTTAAAGAAAAAAATATTTCTAAATTTATCGAGTTAGTTGACACTCAAGCTCTTAAAATTTCTACAATTAATCCATTTAGTTGTGATGAATTACTTATAGATGAAATCTCTAAAATAAAAACTGATTTAAATGAAGCTTAAAGAGATTATTTCATTTTTAGAAGAAAAAGTACCAACTAATTTAGCTTTGGATTTTGATAATGTTGGATTAATGGGAGATTATGATTTAGATTCTCAAATTAATTCAATTAAGATTTTTATGGATTTAACACCTGATTTTGACAATTTTAACGATAATACATTGATAATTACACACCACCCGCCAATATTTACTCCAAAAACACCAACATATACAATTCATTCAAATTGGGATATTATTGATGGTGGGGCAAATGAAGCATTATGTGAAACTTTAAAATTAGATGTAATTGATTATTTTGACGATAAAACACATATTGGACGAGTTTGCAAATCAAATCATAGTTTAAAAGAAACTGTTTTAGAAAATTTTAAAAACATTAGAATTGTAAATAATTTCGATGACCACAAAAATCTAAAAGTTGGAGTAATATCAGGTTTTGGTTTGAAAAATCCAGATTATATAAAACTTGCCAAGAAAAAAGATTTAGATGTACTTATTTCTGGCGATTTATGTCAGGAAACTGCAATTCTTGCAAAGAATTTAAACATTACTCTTATTGACTTAGGACACCACGAAAGTGAAGTTCCAGGATTATATGAACTTGAAAAAGTAATTAATGAATTAAATATTGATGTTGAAATCATTGATAAAAATCCAATTGAGGTAATAAAATGATTGACGAAATACAAAAAATGGAAGATAACAAAACACCAAAAGGAAGAATTGATTTAATTGGATGTGGAAGATTAGGATTAAGAGTTGGTATCAATTTAATGCAAGTCCATAGAGGAGGACCTAAAGTTATTGGTGCTTTTGACGGTCAAAAAATTGATGGTGGAGACGTAATATTTACCATGCTAGGTGCTAAAAACGGACAAAACAAAACTGACTTTGTAAAAAAGTTATGTACCCATGATGAAAAATTCAGAGAAATTAAAAGTTTTCCAGAATACATCAGCGAAGATAATTTAGACTTAATTGAAGGTGACGTTGTAGTTATTATGGTTGCTGGTGGAAATACAATTGAAACTGCATCAAATATTATAAAACACGCACACAAAAGAGGAGCAAAAACAATAGGAACTGCAGGAATATTCGGATTTGGAGATGAAAACATTGAAGTAAAAGACATATCCGAATTTGACAACACAAACCCTGCTGTTGAAGAATTAAGAGCACAAGGAATTACAAAAGACCATCTTATTGTAACTACAAATAAGTTCATTAGAGATAATGAGCCTATTACACCATACACACTTGATGAAATTGCAAAAGTCCTTACAATTAACGCATTAAAACAACTAAGAGATAAAAATGATTAAAATAGCTACCGCCGAGTGTTTCACACAGGGAAAAATCGGAAGAGAACTACATGCTTTAGCACAAAACTACGAAGGAAACTTCGGAAGAGATTATATTGAAAATCCTTGCGAATATGGGGATTTTGACTATAATAAACTTAGTGTAACATGTAGTTTATTTATCCCTACAATTGAAGCTGTAAAAAAGATACTAAAAATAGATAATCCTCCAAAACCTGACACTTTAATTAAAGGAATAAAGGTTTATGACGAAGAAGGAGATAAAAAAGTAAGTAAGCTAATGGCAAAAGCAGTTAGAGATTTAAGTGACTGTGATATTGCTATTGGAACTACAGCAGGAGTTGGTCGTGGAGCAATAACAATCATCACTAAAGAATATGAAATAACCACCACCACAAACGTTTATGCTGATTTAAATGAGTTAAAAAGCGATGATTTGTATAACAGATCATATTCCGGAATTATAAAAACATTAGAAATAGTTCTACTTCTTTTAAATGATAATATCGATAAAATAAAAACTTTAGAAAATATTGATATTATAAAAAAATAATTATTAAAAAAAAATCAGTTAGAAAGCCTTAGGGGGGATTCGAACCCCCGACTTCCACCTTACCAAGGTGGCGCTCTACCGGCTGAGCCACTAAGGCATAGTCAAGAATCAATAAAAATTATAAAATAGTGCAAGGGAAGGGATTCGAACCCTCGAAGGCCTATACCAGAGGATCTTAAGTCCTCCCCCTTTGGCCGCTCGGGCACCCTTGCATACAACAATAATAATATTTGTTTTACTAGTATATAAACGTTTCTGTTTTTCAGACATATACTCAAAAAAACAATAAAACTACAAAATAATATTTGATGGACAAACTATTTAAATATTTACCATTAATATTATTTTAAGAGGTGTATTAATTGAAAATTGACGTTGAAGAATGTGGAGTTTGTGAAGACTGCATTGATGTTTGTATAGAAGAAGCAATTCAAAGAAAAGCATATACAGTAACAATCGATAGTGAAAAATGTACTGATTGCGGCGAATGTGTTGATGTTTGCCCAGTTGGAGCTATTTTTGATGAGTAGGATAAAATATGAAACCAAAATTTACTTTAATTGATTATTTGATAATTATTTTAGTCATATGTGCTATCGCATTTGCATTTATACATATTACAACAGATGACTCTTCAAATATTAAAAAAACCGCATTTGATGCATCAACAATAAATAAAATTCCAGATACTTATTCAAATTACTATAAAGATGGATTTATTGTAAAAGCTAATGTTGATGGATTTAATGCAACCAATAACGAGAAAACAACATTAAACGGTACTGTAAAATGGATTGGAAACAATGGTGGAACAGATGTCAGGATTTTAATTGAATCTAATAATTCAACTTATCTTGCAGGATTGTATAAAAGTGTTCCAGAAGCAGATATTTACATAGATAAAATTTCACTTGAAACAGATGGAAGCACATATCCAAATTTAGTGGAAATTAAAGCAAATCAAGAAAACATTACCTCAATTAACGACTTGAATAAAAATATATCAAATTGTGATTTTGAAATGTCTACAACAATCTCTCTTAACCCGTTTGACATAGTAAAACTTCAAGAGATTCAAAATATAATTAATTCCAATGATAAGAGAGTAGCTATTAAAGCACCAAATGTTGGAGTATGCAATAGCTTAATATTGGAAAATGCTAACAAAGAAACATTAGATATTAGTGATTCAGTTTTAGGCAATATAAACGGACTTAGCGAAGAAATTACAATTAGAGTATACAATTGCAGCGATAGTCAGTTAGAACAGATTAAAAGCAGCTACGATGTTGCAAATATAAGAACTTTTTAAGATGTGTTAGATAATGAGCATCATTTATTCAAAATTAACTTCAGTGATAAATAGGATTAGTGATGAATTTCACAAATCTTTTTTATTCACAACAATATTTTCTATTTTGGCATTTATTGAAAAGCAATGGGTTAACAGCTTTTTTAAAGGATTGTATCCTGATGAAAACTTTTTAGGACTTTTAAATAAAATAAACATTTTAAAAAATCATTTATTCAACCCATTAATTGTGCTTTTATTATTTGCAATGTTTTTAATTTTATCACTAAATGCTCCCTCAACAAGTTTAGTGATTACTCTAGCCATTGCTTTTATTGCATTTTTTATTGGATCCGCAATACTTCCAAGATACATATTAAATAGCAAGAATATTAAAACCATAACCTTTGATAAAAAAGACATTTATTCAATTGGATTTTGTTTAATATTAGTAAGTTTCGTATTTTTTGGAATATGTATTGCATCTGTTGGAGGAATTCCACTTTTAAAACCATCTATCAGATATTTATTAAAACCAATCTTTACAATGCCAGTATTTTTAATAATACCTGGAACATGTCTGGTTGCTGGTTATTATCTAAAAGAATTCCAATTAAAAAACATCACCAGATCACAGGCAAGATTCAGATTCCTTGTATTGCTCGCAATCAACATTGGCATATTATTACTTTTAGGTTATAGGACACCACTACTTGCAGCATTTCTCATCATAATTATCATAGGTTTCTATGGAAATATTGTATCTCTTTGGGAAGTTGTAATGGGAGGAGTGATTGGTGTAGGTGCAATCATCGGAATTGGTTATTTTAGATCACTTGGAGAATTAACAATAACTTCATCAACAAATCCATTCTACACATTACAGTCAAGAGCTGATTTTACTTTACATGTATTAAACCTACTTGACTTTATTGGTGGAAACTTTGGACTTACCCACGGTAAATTATTGGCAAGTTCTATTCCAGGAAGTGATTTAGGACCAAGAATGCTTGTTGGAAAGATTATTGCATGGAGAACAGAAGTTACAGTTACCCCTACACTTATCGGACAGATGGTAGTGGACTTTGGAAAATTAGGTGTGGCAGTTGAGATGTGTCTTTTAGGATTTATTTTAGGTACTGGATTTAAAATAATGCAGAAGACCAAAGATTACTTCTACATTGCTATTTACGCATTGATTTTAACATACTCAATTTTAGGTATAGAAACTGGAATTTTAGACATACAGGTTTTATTATACTTTGCAATAGCTATTCTAATCTATTTGACAATCATTAAAAAGAACTTAAAATGACTACTATTTTTTACATAAAGTAATACATAAAATGTAAAATAATACAAAAATGTATTACTTTAATAACATTTATATACTCCAACCACCCAATATAATTAAATATCAAGACAAAATAAGGATTTTGTTTTAGTTAAACATGAAAAACTAAAAAATAATCTTGATAATTAATAAATAAAACGCAAATAAGCGAATTTAGTAATACTTAGTATATAAATAAAAAATAAAAAAGTATTACTCACTTAAATATTGGAGGAATTTAATTTGCATATACCTGATGGATTTATACCAATCGCACAATGTTTAATATATTATGTAATTTTAATTGTTGCATTGTACTTCTCTGTAAAATGGGCTAAATCAAACTTAGATGAAAAACGTATCCCACTTTTAGCAGTACTTGCAGCAGGTATCTTTGCAATCATGTCCATGAACATGCCAATTCCATTTGGTACCAGTGGTCACATGGTTGGAGGTGCACTCGTAGCTATTGTATTTTTAGCACCTGAAGCAGCTGTTTTAGTATTCACAGTTGTATTACTCATCCAAGCATTAATATTCGGAGACGGAGGACTTACTGCATTAGCAGCAAACGTAATTAATATGGGTATCGTTGGAGGAGCAGTAGGTTTATACACATTTAAAGCATTAAACACCAAAATCGGAAACTACCCTGCAGTAGGAATCGCAGCATGGTTAGCTACAGTACTTGCAGCATTAGCATGCGCTATTGAAATGAGCATTGCTGGAACTTTCCCAATAAATATCGGTATCCCTTCCATGGTATTATACCACTTCTTTATTGGAATAATCGAAGCAGTATTAACTGTAGTTGTTGTTGCAGCATTAGACAAATTTAGACCAGACTTACTTGCATGGAACAAAAATTAAAGGAGAGATATAAATGGATAAAAAAGATGTATCTTTAATTATTGTTGCAGTTGTTATTTGTGTCGTAATAAGTTGTCTTTCACCATATATTGCATCTGGTGATCCAGACGGTCTTGAAAAATCTGCAGAAGACGCAAATGTTCCTGAAGGATACCAAGTTGAACAAATTAACGGAATTCCTGAAGCAATCTTCCCAGATTACGCATTTTCAAATGCTCCAGATAACCAAGTATTACAAATTGTAGCACTGGTAATCGGTACAATTTTAACTCTTGGAATTGGATATGGAGTTGCAACAATTTTAAAAAGTAGAAATTAAATTATATTAATTTCTTCTTTTTTTTACATAAAAAACAAAATAATAATATATTACTATTTTTTAATATTATATTAGTGAATTAATATGGTAGATATAACACAAATAATGAGGTTTGATGAACTTGCATCCAAGCAAAGTCCAATTCATAATCTCGAAGGAAGAATTAAATTAATAACCTCAATTTTAATAATACTCATTTGTGTTACCTCAAAAGAACTTTTTATACCAATAATTTTAGAGATAATGTTATTAATTATCTTAAAAATAGCTAATTTATCATATATTGATTCAGCAAAAAGATTATTAATGTTACTTCCATTTGGAGGAGCAATAATAATATTCCAACCATTTATTCAACCGGGAAATATAATTTGGAGTTATTCCTGGTTACATATTACTGATTTTGGACTTAACTGGGCAATTTTATTGTTTGTACGTATGATTGTTTGTTTAACAACAATTATTATCTACTCATCAACAACACCGCTACAGGAAATGGCAAGTTCATTTAGAAAATTAAAAATGCCAAGAGATTTGGCAATGATTTTATCAATTATGGTAAGATTCTTGTTCTTATTTATTGATGAGCTTACATCAATTAGAAAAAGTCAAAAATCAAGGAATTTTAACATTCATTCCAAAAATACCCCATATAAATGGAGAGTAAAACAAGTTGGATACACAATAGGAATGATGTTTTTAAAATCATATGAACAAGGAGAACGTGTTCACAGAAGTATGGTTAGTCGTGGATTTTCTGATGCATCAGAAATGTTTGATGAAAAAAAATCTCCTGAAAAAAGCGATTATGCATTTATTATTTCAATTATACTTATCATAATCATACTTGAAATTATTATATTCAAATACAGTGGTCAATTAGGTTATATTGGTCAAAACTTATCAATTAATTAGGTGACATAATGCAACAAATTCATTTAGAGACAAAAAACTTATCTTTTACTTATCCTGATGGAACTGAAGCTTTAAAAAATGTAAATATTCAAATTAAAAAAGGAGAAAAGATTGCAATTATGGGACCTAATGGTGCTGGAAAATCAACATTATTTTCCCATTTTAATGGTTTAAGCGAACCTACATCAGGACATGTTGAAATTGATGGTGAAAAGATAGTTTTTACAAGAGAAGAGTTGCTTAAAGTAAGACAAAAAGTAGGAATTGTGTTCCAAGATCCAAATGACCAGTTATTTGCACCTACTGTTAAAGAAGATGTTGCATTTGGACCAATGAATTTAGGTCTTGACTATGATGAAGTAAACGCAAGAATCAAAGAAGCATTGGAAATGGTGGGTATGAGTGGTTTTGAAGATAAAACTCCTCATCATTTAAGTGGAGGTCAGCAAAAAAGAGTAGCTATTGCAGGAATTATTGCAATGAGACCAGAAATAATGATTCTTGATGAGCCAACTGCAGGTCTTGACCCAGAAGGTGTTGATAAAGTATTAAACATTTTAAACAAGCTTAACGAAGAAGGAATGAGCATTATTATCTCATCACACGATATTGAAATGGTTAATCACTTTGCAGATAAAATATTTGTTTTATATGGTGGAGAAATAATAGCTAAAGGAGATAAACACCAAATATTCTCTGATAAGGAATTATTAAAAAAAGCTCACCTAAAAGCACCAATAACAACTGAAATTTTATACAAATTAAAAAAAAATGGACTTGATGTCGATACTCATAAAATAACAGTTGATGAACTGGTTAATGAAATTCTTGACATCACAAAAAAATAAGATTATTTTCTTTTTTTAAATTTATTTTTAAGTTTTTTAATAAATTCAAATTCTTCATCAAGTTCCAGAGAATTCCCAAATCCGCAATTAGGACAGTGAACCTGATTACAGTTATGTTTTCCACAACTACTGCATCCACGGTTTTCTAACTTATTTTCATCAAATTCAAAACCGCACATTCTACATTTCATATTATGACCTTTAATAAAAAGTATTTAAAAAAAAATAAAAACATTGAAGCTATTCAACTTCAATATTTCCAGCTTCTTCTTTACGAAGACAAATATCATATCCTTTTATAGTCATTTCAATAGGATCTCCTAAAGTAGCAACTTTTTTAAGAGTAATTTTTGCTCCTTTAACAAAACCCATCCCTAATAAATGCCTTTTTAAATCAACATCCCCAGTGTCATGATATTTAACTATTGTTACAGTCTCACCAGGTTTCGCATCTTTTAAGGTTTTCATTTTATATCACCAAATAATAATTTTTAGGTATCTAAAAATTCTTATTTAATAGTTTATTACAAGACATATATAAAGATTTATAGTTTATCCTAAATTATTTTTTATTAGGAGTTTTGACTCCACTAATACCACTTCTACTACGCATAATTACACCTCATAAAATTAAATTATAATAATTATTCATCATCTTTAGGAGTCTTAACTCCTCTAATACCACTTCTACTACGCATAATATAAACCTCCATTAAAATTTAGTTATGACTAAAAATACTTAATCAATACTTTGTTGCAAGTAATATATAAATATTTAGGTATGCCTAAAACTTAAAAATTTAAAAAAAAATAATGGATAAATAAATTATCCAAATCCTAACAATAAACCAATGTTATAGATTAAAAATGATACAATGTATGCAGTTGTAACAGTAATAGCACACATGGTCAATGCCCATTTATATCCGTTTGTTTCACTTTTAATTGCACCAATAACTGCCACACACGGAGTGTATAACAATGTAAATGCCATAAATGAAAATCCTGACAATGGAGTAAATGAAGTTTGAATCAAGTGAGTTATTCCAGTATGATCATCTGCACTCATTCCCGCAAGAGTACCAAATGTAGAAACTACAACTTCCTTAGCAGCCAATCCAGACAAGATTGCTACTGCTGCCTGCCAGGTTCCAAAACCTAATGGAGCAAATATCGGAGCAATAGCTGTACCAATCATTCCTAAAATACTCATTTGAGGATCAGTTCCTCCAAATGGATAAATGTTTTCTAAAAGCCATAGCAAGATTGCAAAGGTAAGAATAATTGTTCCTGCTTTTTTCAAGAATCCTTTGGTTTTATCCCAAGCATGCAATAATGTTCCTTTTACAGAAGGTACTTTATAGGTTGGAAGTTCCATAACAAATGGAGTAGACAATCCTTTAAACATTGTTCTTTTAAGAATAGCTGCAACAACTAATGCTACAACAATACCTAACAAGTAAATTGAAAGTAATACTAAACCACCATTTTCCGGGAAGAATGCTGCAACAAATATTGCATAAATCGGCAATCTAGCAGTACAGGACATGAACGGAACAAGCATCATTGCAAGCATACGGTCCCCTTCATTTTCCATGGTTCTTGTTGCCATAATAGCCGGTACACCACAACCAAAACCTAAAATCATTGGAATAAATGCTTTTCCATGAAGACCAACAATTTTGTGCATGAGTTTATCCAAAGTAAAAGCTGCTCTTGCAAGATATCCACAGTCTTCCAAGAAACTTAGGAATAAAAACATCAGGAAGATAATTGGAGTGAATGTTAAAACACCACCTACACCACCAATAATACCATCACAAATAATTGATGAAATTACCCCAGGACCTAACTGTGCGGCTAACCATGAGCTTAATGCTGAAAATGCTTCTTCAATTACAGTTTGGAAAGGAGCACCAACAACAAAGGTTACCTGGAACATTATAAACATGACAAGAACGAATATGAAAGGTGCTAAAATTCTGTTAGTAACTACCTTATCAATTCTATCAGAAAGGGTTTCTATTTCCACTTCAGGTTTTGCTACTACCTCAGCAACCAAACCATCGATAAATGCATACCTTGCACTTGCAATAACTTCTTCTGGACCATCATTATAAACATCATACAAATGTTTACTTACTTTATCGGCTTCAACCATGATTCTAGACCCATTAGGAGCATGTTGAACCTTATCTATAACAATGGTGTCTTTTTCTAATAATTTGATAGCAGTCCAGATAGAAGGAACATTTAATAACCCTTCATCTTGTTCAATGAAATCCTGAATCTCAAACAAGTGACCTTTAATATCATTACTGTATGAGAGTTTTTCACTTGAATCTTTAGGATTTGCAGCTACTTTTTCAACAGTACAGAGCAATTCTTCAAAGCCCTCTTTTGTTTTTGCATTGATTTCAATTACTGGAAATCCTAAAAGCTCACTCATCAAATCCATATTGATAACATGACCTTTTTTTAATGCAAAATCATTCATATTTACTGCTAAAATTAGATTAGCTCCAAGTTCCATCATTTGAACTGTTAAATATAAATTACGCTCTAGATTAGCCGCGTCAACCACATTAATAATAACATCAGAATCATCATCTACAATGAAATCACGAGAAACAATTTCTTCCATTGTATGAGCACTTAAAGCATAATTACCTGGCAAATCAACAAGATCATATTCATATTCACCATGAGTAAAGTGACCTTCAGCTTTTTCAACAGTTTTCCCAGGCCAATTACCTACATGTTGATGCATACCAGTTAATTGATTGAAAACAGATGTTTTACCTACATTAGGGTTTCCTGCTAATCCAACAATTAATTTCTTCATTAGCAAACACCATAATTAAATAAAATATTCTTTAGGTTATCCTAAATAGATATTAATTTCCATTTTATATTATATAAATATTTGGCTTTTTATAAAGGACAATTGAATTATACACAAAATTTCTAAAAAGAATTTTAATAATAAATTTAGGCTAACCTAAAAAAATAGAAACATTTATATACTATTAAAACAAACTTTAATACAAGTGACATATATTTAGGAGTACCTAAATATATCACTTTAAAAAAATTATTAGCCAAAGAGAGAATACAATCTCCAAAATATATATCTTTCATATTAAATTAGGTTTACACAATTTACTAATTTAATAAAAATCTGCCAAGATTTAAAAACGGTGTTGTAAGACACCATCTATCTCTCTTTTTATGATTCTTCTCAATTGAAGAGTCATAATATCTCTCTTTATTTCTAAATTTTATTAAATCAATTAAATTTTCTCGTTTTACTTAAACAAAGCTTAAATTACAGTTTGATTAATTAATAGCTATGATAGAACTAGTAATTGCATGTTTTATAGGAATATTAATTGGAACAACAACAGGTTTAATACCAGGAATACATGTTAATACAGCAGGAGCAATACTGTTTGCATCATCAGCCTTTTTATTATCTCAAGTTTCAGCCGAATTTCTTTGTGTTTTAATGGTTTCAATGTCAATAGCTCACGCACTGATTGAATTTGTACCTTCAATGCTTTTAGGAGTTCCACAGGAAGGAACCGCAACATCAATACTTCCAGGTCACAGAATGGTACTGGAAGGGCGATCAAAAGAAGTAATCAGAATTGTATCAGTAGGAGGATTTGGAGCAATATTAGTCACAATAATAATGCTTCCAATCTTTTCAATAGCCCTACCATTTTTACATGGAATTTTAAAGCCATACACATGGATAATTCTTCTTGTAGCTTCAATTTACCTGACATATAACCTAACAGGCAATTTTAGAGACTTTTTATGGTCACTACTTTTATTCATATTATCCGGAGTTTTAGGATGGATTACCTTTCAAACACCCATATCCTCAGGAGTTACATTAATGTGTACATTCTCCGGGCTTTTTGGAATAAGTACAATATTATTTAGCTTAAATGACTCATCGACACTGCCTGCACAAAACCCATTTTACACATTAAATCTTGATTATAATAAATTCAAAAGCATTTTTGCCGGAGGAATAACCGGAGCAATTTTAGGATTTCTTCCAGGATTTGGACCTGCACAGGGAACAATAATAGCACAAGCTGCAAGTGGAACAAATGATAATGAAGATGACGATACAGTAAATTTCCTGCTTGCAACATCAGGACTTAACATTTCCGATTGTCTTTTTTCTTTAATTGCAATATACATTATTGGAAATCCTAGAAGTGGAATTGCAGTTTATATGTCTTACTTGATTTCAGAAATGAATATTAATCATCTTGCAATCTTTATTTTTGCATCACTTCTTGCAGTGTCTGTTTCACTGGCATTGTCTTTAAAATTAGGAGATTCATTTTCTAAAATAATGAGAATGGTTGATTATAAAAAATTGTCAATTGGTGTTATTTTACTTCAGATTGTAATATTGTATGTGTTTATCTTTTATTATGAAGCACCTGTGGTTTATATGACAATTGCACTTATTACCTCAACTGCTCTTGGAATGCTTCCCCACTACATAGGTGTTGGAAAATCCCATTTAATGGGTGTTTTGATAATTCCTGCAATTGTAATTTATATGAAAATGTTTATTTAATAGCTTAGATAACTACTACATTATCAGCTATTTTTTCTGCTTTTTTTACAATTTCAGAGGTGTCTGCACCAGGATAAGCATCAATAACACATAAATCCACATGTTCAACATCCAAATCTTCAAAAGCTTTGTTGAATACTTCAAAACCATCATCAATATTATTGAGTTTTAGGTTTTTATTTAAGTTTTCAATCATTTCAGGATTTATATCATTAAATATTACATTTTCAAATCCGTATTTTTTAAGATAAATCCCTAAAGCACCAAGACCACACATTGCATCAATAGCTACGCCTTTTTTGATATTGTTATTGTCTAAATAATTATGTAATCTTAGTAATTTTTCCTCAATAGTCATTGCTACTTCTATATGGTGTTTTGACTGATTTTTTACTAAAATTATTTTCTCATCAATTAGTGTTCTCATAACATTAATCTGTTCATCATCACCAACAAGAAGTTCAAAGTGATTAATTTGAGAATCCTTGTCAAACTGACCAATATTTTCCTGTGGAGATCCTTTTAAAACACATTTTACTTCAGGAACTTCATTAACTAATTTTAAAGCAACATCTGAGTTGAAATCCGGATGAAGCAATATTAATGTATCCTCACCAATAAATTGAGGGTTTAGATTACTGTAGTAGAATTCTGATAATGGTACTGGAGTATTGTGCCTTAATGTTGCAGTTTCAGGAACAATTTTTCCTTCAATCATTACTTTTAGTATATGACTCATTACAATATCAAGAGGTCTTTTTCCACACTCACACCTCATGTAATCGCCATCAAGTTTATCAAAATCAATTAATTCAGCTAAAGGATTGAATTTTTTTATTTGAACATCCTTACAATTGCTACAATAGTCCAATGCATTTATCTTTTCATCTAAATCTATCATATAAAACACCAATATTTAATTGTTTATTGTTGCTTTTTTATAATGATTATGGATTTTAAATATTATTAAATATCAAAAAAAAGTATGTATGATAAGAATACCTTTATTTTAAAAAAACTAGCTACTTCTTTTCATATACAACTAATAAAGGAGGCCATATATGAATAACCAGGTTAAAGATAACACCAAATCATTTGACCATTATCGTCGTATGATTGGTCTTATTGGAGGCCCACTACTTGCTATTTTAGTGTTTTTAACACCAATCTCAGGTATTAACATGGCTGCTCATAAGCTATTGGCAATTATGGTGTTTGTTTCATGTTGGTGGATTACAGAACCAATTCCAATCCCTGTTACTTCACTTATAGGCCCAACGTTAGCTGTTGTAACTGGAGTAGTAAATGTAAATGATGCTTTCAGTTCCTTTGCAAATCCTATGATTTTCCTTTTTATTGGAGGATTCATTATGGCTGCTGCAATGATGAAACATGGACTTGATAAAAGATTTGCTTATTGGTTATTATCCCGTAGATGGGTCGGTTCAAACCCTAAACGTATCTTAATCGTTATTGGTATTGCAGCATGTCTTTGTTCAGGTTGGATTAGTAACACAGCAACTGCTGCTATGATGCTTCCTATTTGTGTAGGACTTTTGGAATTAATTAAAGAAATGTTTGCAGCAAACGGAAGAGATATTGATTTAAACAACTACAAATATGCAACAGGTTTAATGTTGATGACTGCATATTCCTGCTCAATTGGTGGTGTATTAACTCCTATTGGAACACCTCCAAACACAATAATGCTTAGTTTTTTACATGACATGGCTAAAGTCAACATTTCCTTTTTTGAATGGATGACTTGGGGATTTATTGCAATGGCATTATACTTTGTTCTTGCTTATATTGTAATTTCACGTTTCTTCCCTGCAGATGTTAAGGAAATTGAAGGAGCTAAAGAGTATATCAGTGCAAAACGTGCAGAACTTGGAAAATGGACTAAAGCTCAAAAAAACACATTATTCTGTTTTATGCTTGCAGTTACCCTTTGGGTATTACCTGGAGTATTATCAATAGCTCTTGGAAATGATCATCCAATAACTCAGACTTATAATCAGTTAATTCCTGAATCAATTGCTTCAATGCTTGGAGCTTTGCTTTTATTCATAATTTCGACAAATATAAGAAAACATGAAGTTACACTTAACTGGGAAGAAGCAAAAGAAGGAATTGAATGGGGAACTTTAATCTTATTTGGTGGAGGTCTTGCTCTTGGAAGTATGATGTATAAAGTAGGTCTTTCCAAATGGTTTGGAGATGCAATTGTAGGATTCTTAGGTGGAACACCAACATTATTCGAGTTAATCTTGATTTTCTCATTATTAGCACTTTTCCTCTCAGAGCTTACAAGTCACACTGCAGCAACAAACATGATTGGTCCTCTTGCAATTACAACCGCAATGACTGCTGGAATTAATCCTATTCCAGTTGCAGTAGCTATTGCACTTGCATCATCTTTAGGATTTGTCCTTCCTGTGTCAACACCGCCAAATGCGATATTCTATTCATCAGGAAAAATACCAATTACTAAGATGATTAAGACGGGAATTTTCATTGATATAATAGGTATTCTTTGCATAACAATTCCATTAGTAATGTTCTTTGTTACTTGGATACTTGGAATATAAACACAGAGCCTTTAATTAGGCTCACCATCTTTTTTTACTCTAAAAAACCATTATTGCCATTTAATTGTAATTTTGATGTCAAAAGTAATAAAAACTATATAAGTTAGTATTACTAATCTGTATTTGTAACTAAAAATCGCCATTGGTGAAAATATGGACAAAGACATAATACCACAATATAACATCACAAAACAAAATTACACCACAAAAGAAAAAGAACTGCTTGGAGAAATACGGGAAAATCTTGTTGACTTAGCAATATCAACTGGTGAAAATATTCAGGCAAACGAAGAGAAGTTATTAAATAACATTAAGAGCTTTTTATTTGATAGGTTAGATGATGTTCCTATTGAATACATAAACAAACTATCAAGAAAAATACTTCGAGACATTGCAGGATATGGAGAAATTGATCCACTAATCCAGGATGATGATTTAGAAGAAATCATGATTATTGGAATAAATAAACCAGTTTTTGTTTATCATCGCTCTTACGGGATGATGAAAACAAATATTACATTTACCAATGAACAGGACCTTCTGGATTTAATTGACACAATTGCAAGACAGATTAACCGTCGCATCGACCAGGAATCACCAATTTTAGATGGCAGATTAACAGACGGATCAAGAATAAACGCCACAATACCACCAATATCTGCTGACGGACTCTCACTTACAATAAGAAAATTTAGAAAAGACCCATTTACAATCGTTGATTTGATAAATTCAAAAACAATATCTGTTGAACTTGCAGCGTTCTTCTGGCTTTGTTTTGACGGATTAGGAGTCAAATCAGCAAATGCAATAATTTCTGGAGGAACCAGCTCCGGAAAAACAACTACACTAAATGCTCTTTCAGCCTTCATCAACCCAAGTGAGAGAATAATCACCATTGAAGATACATTAGAACTGCAAATACCTCATGAACACGTTATTCGAATGGAAACAAGAGTAGCAAATGTTGAAAACAAAGGAGAGTTAACAATGAATGATTTGGTAAAAAACTCCCTTAGACAACGTCCAGACAGAATAATTGTTGGAGAAGTAAGAGCCGAGGAAGCAATAACACTATTTACCGCACTTAACACAGGACATTCAGGATTTGGAACTCTACATTCAAATGATGCAAGAGAAACAATAACAAGACTTACAAATGAACCAATGTCAGTACCTGAAATAATGATACAGGCAATTGACTTTATTATAATGCAAAACAGAATTTACACACCATCTGGAAAGTCCTTTAGAAGAATCAATGAAGTAGCAGAAGTTGTGGGAATTGAAGAAGGAGTAGTTCAACTAAATAAGATTTTTCAGTGGACTCCAGAAACAGATACAATTGATAATGTAAGCATTACAAGTAAAACACTCTCACAAATTGCCAATTTAAGTGGAAAATCAATGAATGAATTGTATCATGAAATTGAAAAACGGGAAATGGTTTTAAGCCATATGGTGAGAAACAATATCCGTTCGGTTAGTGAGGTAAATAACATTTTAGAGAGATATTACAAAAATCCTGAAGAGATTTTAAATGAAATAAGGTGATTTAAATTATTTCAAAATTCTTTATAGCTATTGGTGATGCAGCCATTAGCTTTATTACCTTATTTAAAAAAGTACCGAATGTAAAACTCAAATCAAATGCTGTTAAAGTACATCAAAGTGAAGAGGACAAAATTAAAGAACTTCTAATAAAAAAACCAGTTGTTGGAATCGATATAGTAATTTTCATATTGTTAATCTTATACACAAGCCTTGAAATAGCTGGAATTTACGCCATACTTGTTTTAATGACCTACACATTTGTTTTTTACTATCCGCAAATCAAAAAGAATAGAATTTATGAAGATATCAATCAGGAATTGCCATATGCATTAAGACATATGGGAATTGAATTAAAATCCGGAAAAGGACTTCATGACACAATGATTACAATAAAAAATGCAAATTATGGATCCATTTCAGAAGAATTTACAAGAGTACTTGAAGAAATTAAATTTGGAAATTCAACAGAAGATTCATTGCTTGAAATGTCTTCAAGAGTCAAATCAGATGGACTTACACGTGCAATACACCAAATAATAAGTACACTAAGAGTAGGTGGAAACCTTGCAAACAGTTTAGATATAATTGCAAAAGACATTACATTTGATATGCAGATAAAACTAAAGGAATATTCTCAAAAACTAAATTCATTTATCTTGATTTATACATTTATTGCCATTTTAACACCAGTAATTAGTTTAATAATGTTAATGGCAGGATCAACAGTTTTAGGAGATGTAATTTCTTCAGAATTACTGTTTGTAATCTACGGATTGTTTTTCCCTTCAATTGTGATATTTATGGGAGTGTTTATTAAAAAATTAGAACCTAAAATTTAAACAACTTTAAAAACAGTAAATAAAACAAAAATAGAGTAAAAAAGAGTTATTAAAAAATAACTCTATAAAAAATTGGTATAAACCAATTTACATTAATCTTCCGACACCAGTAATTTCGATACTAGCTACGCCGTCAATAGCTTGAACCATTTCTTCTACAGGTTCAGATCCACCTTCACCATCATCAGTGATGAATTGTAAGATAATAGCAACTAAACCGAAAGCGATTGGTTCTTCAGCCATGTCGTGGAGTTTTGCTCCTTCAGGCATGGAACTTTCAATAGTAGCTTTAATAGCATCTAAATCTACATCTGGACTGTCAGGCATAATTTTCATAGTAGTTAATACGTCACCCATTCTAATTCCTCCATATCAAAATCTATGGTCCTTCGAAACCACATTCACATTTGTATGCGTGGCCAAAAGTACGACATTTTTCACATCTTGCGATTTTTGCTCCACAAATTGGGCATTCGAATTCTACGAATGTTCCAGTTAATGGAATTTCTTGTTTACATGAAATGCATTCTACAGTTTTCATTTTTAATCACCTATTATTTGTGTGTAATCGAAGTTATAATCATTTATATTATCATCTATTAAAGATAAAACCCTTTCAGGGTACTTCCCATTCACAACATAACAATTAGTCCCGAACTTTAATAAAAGAGTTGGTAACATTACATCAATTGATGACTCTGGAAAATTTAGCATAGTTTTTGCATCAATTTTACTTATGAATGTTGAACCTGACTCTTTAGGTTCTTGGGTATATATACCATTTACATTTGTTACTATTAAAAGGTTTGCATTTAGAAGGTGTGAAATGTAAGCTGCAATTGAATCTGAAGTTACATCCCATGAGCATTCAAAGGGATCATCTTCACGCAAGAACTTTGAAACTACAAAAATCGGAGTAAAACCTTCATCTGAAATAGCTATTGCATCATCAATTGAATATGCTAATTTTGTAGACTCAACTTTATCATTTACAAGTTTTGCAATTATATCCATACAATCTATTGCTGTCCAATGATTAGTTTCTTGACTAAAGTTAATTTCACTGTCGTATTTACGAATAAGATTTGCAAATTCACCACCACCCAAAACTATAAGTGAATTGGTGTTTTCAAGTTTTTTAGCCAAATCTATTGCATAATTTGGAAATAAACTTCCCCCAATTTTAACAACCTGTTTAATGCTCATAATTACAACCACATTTAATAAAAATAGCTATCATTAACTATAAAAGTTTTAAATCCCCAGTTATTTTGTCAATTATTTCATCTTCATCAGGACCAAGTGCCAAAACTGTAACACTTGATGTAGGTATCTGAGTTCTTCCAGCATCAACAACAAGATAATTAGGAACTTTATTTATGTCTGCCTGTTTTTTAAGTTCACTTAATTCTTCTAGTGTCTTAACTTTTAAAACTACCTTAGCATAACCTGTTGTTTCCCATTTTCTAATCTTTTCAGGTGAAGCTTTTTTATAAGAACCAATAGAACCATGACAACATTGGGCAGCTATTTTTCCTTTACCCATCTTTAACTCTGTTCTAACAATCATCACTTGTTTCATAACATTAAATATTAAACTATTATGTTAAAAAATTTTTGAAAATAAGGTTTAATTATTATAATAAACATAACTATTAATGATTATATTTTTTATGTGATTATAATGACTCGTATTTCAATTTTAGACAAAGATAGATGTCAACCAAAAAAATGTGATTATCTTTGTATCAATTACTGTCCAGGTGTTAGAATGGATGAAGACACCATCATAATTGACGAAGATACTAAAAAACCGTTGATATCTGAAGAATTATGTGAAGGATGTGGTATTTGTACAAACAGATGTCCTTTTGATGCTATTACAATCATTAACTTACCAGAAGCAGCAGGAGAGCCAATACATAGATTTGGTCAAAACCAATTCGAATTGTTTGGACTTCCAACCCTTGAAGAAGGAACTGTTTTAGGTCTTCTTGGACAAAACGGTATTGGTAAATCTACAATCATGAATATCTTGTCCGGGAATTTAATTCCAAACTTCGGAGACTTTGAAAACAATCCTGAAAACTGGGATGCAGTTATTGATTTTTATAAAGGATCATCTCTTCAAAAATACTTCAAAGACTTATCAGAAGGTAAAATTAAAACTGTTTTAAAACCACAGATGGTGGACCAACTTCCAAAAGTTGTAAAAGGAAAAGTTAAAGACTTACTTAACAATGTAAACGAAAGAGACAAATTAGAATTCGTTACAAAAGAATTACAACTTGAAAACGTATTAGATAGGAAAATGGAAAACTTAAGTGGTGGGGAACTTCAAAGAGTTGCAATAGCTGCAACCGTTTTAAGAGAAGGAGATTTCTATTACTTTGACGAACCAACATCATGGCTTGACGTATCTCAAAGATTAAATGCAGTTAAAGTAATCCGTTCTCTTGCTGAAGAAGGAAAAAGCGTTCTTGTAATTGAGCACGACCTTGCTACCTTAGATGCACTATCCGATAACATCCACATTCTTTATGGTCAGCCTGGAGGATACGGGGTTGTATCCGGAAGAAAAGGTGTTCGTTTAGGAATCAATGCATACATCAACGGATTCTTATCAGAAGAAAACGTAAGAATCAGAAGAAATCCAATTGAATTTACAATCAGACCCCCAACACCTGAAGATGAAGGAGATGCACTTTCAAGCTATTCTGATTTAAACAAAGATTACGGCGGATTTAAATTAACCGCTGATGCAGGAGAAATCTTTTATGATGAAATTGTAACTGCATTTGGTTCTAACGGTATTGGTAAAACCACCTTTGCTAAATTACTTGCAGGAGTTGAAGAACCAACTGACGGAGAAGTTGACAGCGAAGTTACAATTGCATACAAACCACAATACATTGTATCCAACTTCGAAGGAAGCGTTAGTGACTTCTTATACATGAATGCTCCTAGTTTCGGAAGTAAAATCTTTGAAAGTGAAATTATGAAACCATTATCCTTAGATGATATGTTAGATAAACCAGTTAAAGGATTAAGTGGTGGGGAACTTCAAAGATTAGCTATTGCTGCAACATTATCAAAAGATGCTGAAATCTATCTTTTCGACGAACCAACAGCATTTTTAGATGTAGAACAAAGATTAATAGCTGCAAGAGTAATCCGTAAAATGGTTGAAAGTAGAAACGCAGCTTCACTTATCGTTGATCACGATATTGTATTTATCGATTACATCTCCGATAGAGCAATGGTATTTAACGGAACTCCTGGTTTAAACGGTCATGCATCAAAACCAACTGATTTAAGAAATGCTATGAACGAATTTTTAGGAAATCTCAACATTACATTTAGAAGAGATAAAGAAACAAAAAGACCAAGAGTGAATAAACTTGACAGTTATAAAGACCGTGAACAAAAAGAGAAAGGAGAGTATTATTACTTATCTGATTAAGTATCTCCTTTTTTTATTTTATTTTTTTTAGATATTTTCAAGTTCTTTTAAGATATATTTTTTCAAAACATCAACTGCTTTTTCACCATCTTCATCTAAACGAACAGCATCCAATGGTTCTAAATCATATGCTTTTACAACACTATCAGCAGAAATGTTAATAATAGGATTTACATCCTTATCTTTTAAGATAACAGCAGCACAGTCATCTCCACAACCTGTGATTGTAACGATTTTTGCATCTTCTAAAATTGGAGAACAATCTTTTTGTTGTGCAGAATACTCAGTAATACATGCTGCAACAATATTATCATTTTCCAAAGCTAATTCAACACTAGCTGCTCTTACAACTAAACCTAATGGACTTAAACCACTACATGCAACTAAAGCAATTTTATCACACATTTTTACACCTACTTTTTCATTCTTTCGTATCGTTTTTTAACTTTATCATAACCTCTTTTAAAGAAAGGACATCTTAAAATACAAACATTACAACCTTCCTTGTGGGCAGTACAAATTTTACGCAAGACTTTTTCATTTTCATCAAATGCATCTTCAGGACACATATCAATACAAACACCACAGGTTGAGCAGAAGTCTTCAACCCATAACATTTCATTTTCATTTTTAAATGGTAAGTTGTCTATTGATGTGTGAATCATAAAAAAGCCATTGTGCAAACCATCTTTAAATAAACATATGTTGCTTCTAGTAATTATACACTCACAAGATTGCATAGCAATTGCCCTTAAACTTAGACCATCATCTAAAGGATGTAACAAATCTGCTTGAAATCCGTTTTCTCTTAAAAAGTCGGCAAATTCATAAATATGAACCCCATAGTCTTGGAATTCCTCATCCATCAATTTGCATTTCTCACGGGAGGGTTGCATCTTTAATAACTCATCACCCATAAGAAATTTAAAAATAATTACATTATCAAAATCAATATTAAAATCCTTTTTAAACTCATCAGACAATTTTGAATAGCTAATTGATGAAAAATTATATTTTTTAGCAAGCTGATTTAATTCATCTAATAACTCATCTGAAATTTCACGTTTAGGATTTTCAGGATTATTTATTTTATAAAAATTAGGAAGAGGTTTGTGGTATCTAAACCCCTCAAAATCTACATTAATCATTTTCTTAAAGCTTCAACAGCCTTAGGGAACTCTTCACAGAATACTTTGATTTCTTCTGTTGGAATTGAGAAACTAATACGTAAGTATCTGTCTCCAAATTTATCAGAAGTGTATTCACCTTCTCTTGTGAAAAGTCCTTTTTGAATCAAGTAATTTGACATGTCTTTTGGATTGATTCCAGCTTCATACAAATCAATAACCATCATGTTTGCATCAGACGGATAAACTGGTAAGAATATTCCATCAACTGTATCAACCATTTCTTTAATTAATCTTTGATTTTCAAAACAGGTATTTCTCATGTCTTCATACCAAAGATCTTTTGATTTAAGACCTGCAATAGCTCCGTATTGAGAAATAATATTTACTCCCAAATCGTTTACAACAGCGTTTTTAATAGCATCAATAATTGGTTTTGAAGAAACAACTCCACCAATTCTTAAACCTGCCATTCCAAATATTTTAGAAAAGCTGTAAATTGTTAAGGTTTGACCTGGAGCATAATTTTCTAAAAGGAAATGTTCTCTTGCAAAGTCTTTGTAAGTAACATCATGTAAAAGATATAAATCATTTTCTTTTGCAATTTGTGCGAATTCTTTTAATTCATCTTCATTGTATGAGGAACCTAAAGGATTTAATGGATCAATTAAAACTACCATACGAGTATTTTCATCCATATTTTCTCTTAAAAGATCAGGAGTTAATTTATACCCATATTTTTCATCATAAATAGGAACATATCTTACTTCATGTGCAAATCTATTTGCAAAGTCCCCAATAATGAAATAACCTGGATCAGATAAGATTACATTGTCTTCAGGAGCTAATAATGCTTGCATACATAAATATAATGATTCGGTCGCACCAGAAGTTAATAATACTTCAGAGTTTTCAAAACCTAAATCTTCTAAAACTAATTTTCTAAGTTCTGAAAATCCTTCTGGGGCAGGATATCTACAGTAAGTTTTTTTACGAATAGCTTCAACCATGGCGTCAGCTATTGTATCATCATGTAAATGGTTGGTGTTTTGACCCATCCAAATCATATCTTCATCCATGTACATATCCTCAAAAAAGTCATTTGAATTATCATAACCTTTTGGAGGCACCCTTTCAGTTTTTTTAAACTTTTTTGGGGGATTTTTTATATCAAAATTAGTCCTCATAAATATCACTCAACAATTCCAAAATAGATATATATAATTAATTATTAATAAAAGTACCTAAATAATTCCCCTTGAAGTAATTGAGAAAATAGCTTGTTTTCCTTCAGGAATACTTCTATGACGTTTTAATGTGGCAATTCTCTGGTTGATATCATCACCACGTTCAAGTTGAATTATTGCTTTACTCCAGTACTGTAGAATAGTTCCGCCAACAGCTTTAATATCGTTGTTTCCCTCATCATCATATGAGCTGTAAATTTGATTTGTTAGAATAACTGCAACATCATATTGTCTTGCGATTTTAGATAAAATTCCCATCTGTTTACCTAATTCCTTATTTAGACGAGAGGATTTCATATCATCTACTCTGTATAATGCAACAGCAGAATCAACGATAATTAAATCAACATCATCGTGGTTTTTTCTAAGCCATACATCAATTGATTTGATTGTATCGTTTTGTTCTAAAAAGTTTGTTGGTTCGAAAACGATTATATTATTAGCAACTTTTGAGAAATCCTCACCAGAAATTTGTTTAATCCTATCAATAGATATACCACCTTCAGTGTCAATGTAGATTACTTTTTTATCTGATTTAGCCACATTAACTGCTAAGGATAAAGCGACATTACTTTTACCTGAGCTTGGTGCTCCAAAAATTTGAGTAATTGTTCCTTTTTCAAATCCACCACCTAACATAACATCAAGAGCGGAATTTGATAGGATTTTGTGAGTATCTTCAAAATTAGCTAATACTTTCATAATATAAATATTGTAGTGTATAAATATATATTATTTTCTTATTATTTTTGGTTTAAAACCAGATAAATCAATAATAGATGACGGATTATTAGAATTTAAATTGCCAACATCAATTACCAAATCAACTTCACAATCCAATTGTTCCAATATCTCATCAGGATTATCTAAAACCTCATCATCAGAAAGATTTGCACTAGTTGTAGTTATTGGAAAAATTCTTGCAAGATTACGTGCAATATCACAATCCGGAACTCTCACACCAACACTATTTAATCCGCTTGTGATTGTTCTTGGTACAATAGGACGTTTGTTTAAAATAAATGTGTATGGTCCAGGTAAATACTCTTTAAGTTGTTCTTTTTGACTTAATGAAACCTTAGCGACCAAATTAATAGCTTCAATATCATGTACAAGTATAGATAGCGGTTTAAGTAAACTTCTCTGTTTAATATCATAAACTTTTTTAACTGCATTTTTATTAAAAATATTGGCTCCAAGTCCATAAACAGTGTCAGTAGGATATAATACAACCCCACCATCAGCCAATACGCGAATAGCTTCAGTTATTATTTCTTCATCAATACAGTCAATACTTGTTTTTAAAATCTTCATTTAAACTACCTAACAAATATATTATATAAAATCTTTATATATAAATTATGCTTCAAAGTTTAAGACCCTTATTAACTAAAATATTGAACCCTGTTGCCAGTAGATTAAATATTAATCCAAATATTGTAACGGTGATTTCTCCGTTTGTTGCACTTGTTGCAGCGTATGGATTTGCAAATAAATTACTGATTTTAGGAACAATAGCTATTCTTCTTTCCGGATTTTTAGATGTTGTAGATGGTGCTGTTGCACGTTATCATAACAGATCATCTAAATTTGGTGCATTTCTTGACTCAACAATGGACAGATTTGCAGATGCTATTATTTACATTGGAATAATATTTGGTGGATATTGTGACTGGTTTGTTGGAGTGCTTGCAATTCATTCTGCAATATGTGTAAGCTATGTAAGAGCAAGAGCAGAATCTCAAGGTGTTGAATGTAATATTGGAATTGCAGAGCGTGCGGTTCGTATGATTATTTTAATGGCTGGAGCAATTATCGGATATTTCGCAGGAGATATCTACTTTACATACATAATTTACATATTAGTAATCTTATCTTACTTTACTGTTGGACAGAGAATATTACATGTTTGGAGGCAGTTAAAATGAGCGAACTTGAAAGTCCTGAAAAAATAGCAAAAGATATTGCAAAATTAGAAAGAAATCTTAATCAGGTAGCACATATCACTTTTGAAGGAAAAGAAAAAGAAGTGTATGACAGAGCTATTGATTACTGGAACGATTCCAAATATTATCTTGAAAAAGAAGATATGAGGACTGCATTCGGTTGTATTGAATACAGTCACGGATTATTAGATGCTTTAAGGATGATTCATGGAATCATCTAAACATCAATTTTACTATTTATCAAAGAGTCATCACCAACTGAAATTATTTCACCATCTAAAACTTCGATAACTCTATCAGCTAGTTTAGCTACATCCATATCATGAGTTACAATAATTAATGTTACATTTTTATCTTCGTGTAAATCAATTAATTGCTTAAGGATTTTACTACTTGTCTTTGAATCTAGTGCTCCTGTTGGTTCATCTGCCAATATAATTGATGGTTCGTTAGCAAGTGCACGAGCAATAGCTACTCTTTGACGTTCACCACCAGATAATTTATTTGGCAAGATTTTAGCTTTACCATTAAGACCAACATCATCCAATAATTTCAATGCACGAGCTCTCATGTCCTTTGAGGAGATTTTTTGAGTATACATTGGAATTTCAACATTTTCAACTACAGAAAGGTTTGGAATCAAGTTGTGTAATTGGAATATAAAACCAATTTGATTTGATCTAAACTCATTTAACTTTTTGGATGTTTTTAAGTCCTTACCAGCAACAGATATTGATCCAGAATCAGGAATATCTAATGCACCAAGCATATTAAGCAAAGTGGATTTACCAGAACCTGACGGTCCGATAATTGATACGAATTCCCCTTCTTTGATTGTGAGATTAATTCCATTTAATGCTTTAATTTTTCCATTTTCATAACTTTTGTATAAATCTTTTATTTCTACAGCATTCATAAAATCACCTCACTCATACCTTAATGCTTCTGTTGGAGGAAGTTTAACCGCTTTAATAGCAGGATACAACCCACCAATAATTCCAACAACTATTGCAATTGAAAATGCCTGGATGAAAATTTTAGGACTAAACAGTGGGGTAATTCCCATTTGCGGACCAAGTAAAGTACATGCTCCAAATCCAATTAATGAACCAATAATTGCAGATACAACTGTAATTACAAGTGATTCACCAACAATCATGGTTAAAATCTTTTTATTGGACCATCCAACAGCTTTTAAAACTCCAATTTCACGTGTTCTTTCAAATACAGACATTAACATTGTATTGATAATTCCTAAACCACCAACAACAATAGCTAAAAGTGAAATTGCCCAAGTAGATGCCTGAAGCATATTTAACATATCAGCCATCTGACCCATTTCCATAACTGAAGTCACAGTAGTAATGTTTTCCCCATACATTGCATCAATTCTATCTGCAACAGTTTGAGGATCTTCACCTTTGTTTACTTTAACATAAATATTTGAAATGGAATCTTCATCATCCATTAATTCTCCAACTTTGGAAATGGAAGTAAATACTCCACCAGCCATGTTTTGATCACCGGTTTGGTAAATACCAACAACTTCAAAGTCTTCACCATTGATTACAATATTATCTCCAACAGAATAATTGTTGTCATCAGCATATATTTCACCTAAAATAGCTTCAGATGTATTATCTTCAAACATTCTTCCGTCTTTGATTGAAATATCTGCCAACTCACTACCGGACGGGTCAATACCGATTAATGTATTCATATAATCATCACCAACCGAGGTCAAAACAACATAAATTGCATAAGCCTTATCTACACCAGACACATTGGCAATCTTTTCTGTCCAATTTGCATCAATCGTATTGGTTCCGTATGCAGAATCTCCAGTTTCTTTTCCAGAAATTGAAAAGTCCGCACCTCCCGCGTGAATTGTTTCTTCAAAAGTATCTATTAAACCATCAGTAATTCCACCAAGAGCAACAATAACGACAATTCCTATTGCAATCCCTACAATAGCTAAAATTGCACTATTTTTCCTCCTAAATGGATTTTTAAGAATAAATTTTAAAAATGACATATATAATAAATAGATCAAGAGTATATAAATAAGTAAGTATAGCATTTACTAAGATGCAAAAAATGAGTGATAAAATGCATAAAGAAGAATTATTAAAAAATGTTGATAAAATCCACACAACTGAAATGGGTGTTGGAAGAATACAAAAAAATCTTGAAATAAGTGAAGAACCTGTTAGCTATTGTATTTCAAAACTTAAAAAGGAATCATCAAAAGTTGATAAACAGGGAAAAAACTATTATGTTGAAGTTGATGATTGTAGAATTACAATTAATTCCAGCAGTTTTACTATTATAACTGCTCATAAAAACTAATTTTAAAAATTAAAAAAAGAAGAGATAAATTAAATCTCTTTAAATTTATTCCATATCTTCGAATCTGGATTCTAATTTTTCCATTACACCAGGTAATGAAGTGTATTCCATTTCCTCAGCAGGTAATCTGTGAGGTTCGAAAGGACCGTGTCTTCTGAGGTAGCTTGCAATGTTTGCTGCTTGTTCACGAGCAGGGTCGAATGCAGGGTCATCGAATAAGTCTACAGGACCGATTAATTGACCGTTAGCTACTTGGAAACCTAAACCAACTACTCTAGGTGGTCCGTCAAATCTGATTGGGTTTGCTTCTGCTTCAGATACAGGCATTAATGGACCGTTGTGTGATCCTCTCATCCATCCACTTACGATGTGTGGGAATGCGAATGGGTCAACACATTCTCCGTTTGCAGGGAAACCAGATTGTGCTCTTACAATACATACTGGGTCGTCTTTACCAACGTATTCTCCAGCCATTAAGTTTAATTTTTCAGTACTTACTGCAGCTGCGATTTCACCGTTTTTCTTCCATACTCTTTTAATTACGTATCTTCCAGTAGAACCGATTAATGCAAGTAAATCGTACATTTCTTCAGGACAGTTTAATACAACTTTTCTGTGTTCGATTACGTCGAATACTTCAAATTTGAATCCTTCGTGTAAACTTGGGTCAATTACAAGACCTGCAGTGTTGAATGGGTCTGCAAACATTCTAAATACTGGTAAGTTGAATGCACCAGGTTCAGTTTTGTCACAGCAGAATACGAGTACTGGATCAGATGGTCTTTCTTCGAATTCAAATTCAGCTACACCAGGACCCATACCTTTGATGTTACCTGAGAAAGTATCAGATAATAAGTCTTGACCTGCACCGTATAATTTTAATTCACGTGCTCTTTCGGTAGCTTTCATGAAAGCATCGTATGCAGCTTTGTGTACTTCTTCGTTTTCTTCCCCTTTGTCGTGGGTCATAATCAAGTCAATGTCGTCTCCACAACGGGATATATAATAATCTTTTATGATACCTGCTTCTAAAGCTTCGTTTAAAACTTCGTCACAAATATCAATTAATTCTGGGTGTGCTACACAGTGTCCAGACACACTTCCAATATCAGCTTTAATTACACTAACAGTAGTTTTCATATTATTAACCTCGATTAGTAAATTTCCATTTACTATACATTTATTAATTTTATATTGTATAGTATTTAATTATTATGATTAAAAAAAAGTATAAAAAGAAAACTTAATCAAGTCTTCTAATATTTTCAAAAGCTTTTTGAACTTCAGCGTCCTGATTCATATCTTCACATGCCTTTTTAACACGTTCTAAATCAGCACGGGTTTCAGGATATTTAGGAACTGCACTACACCCTCCATCATCGATTTTGGATATTTCAAAAGTTCCTATCTTTTTAGCTATTTTAGTGATTTCCTCTTTATCAAGACCAATTAAAGGTGATAAAATAGGCATTTCTACACCGTATCTTGTAGCTAAAATATTTGATAATGTTTGTGAAGCAACCTGACCGACACTGCTTCCATCAACAATAGCATCAGCACCAAGTTTTAGAGCTAATTTTTCTGCAATATGATACATTCCTGATTTACATAATACACAGGTCATTTTTTCAGGAGCAGTGCCCTTAGCAGTCTGTAAATATTCTCCATATGGAACAACACGTTTTTTAATAGGAACTCCTTTTGCATATTCATTTAACTGATCAACTAACTGTTCGAAAAGTTCAGCTGCTTTAGGTGTTGTAAACGGAGCATTATCACAGTTAAGTGCAATAACTTCACATCCTCTTTTCATCATCAGATAAGCAGCAACAGGAGAGTCTATTCCACTGGATAAAAGCACAACAACTTTTCCTTGTGTTCCTAATGGAAGGCCTCCAGGACCTTTGATTTTTTCATGGAAAATATAAGTATCATTTTCTCTAACTTCAACAAATATTGTTAAATCAGGATTTGTTAAATCAACAGGAGCCATTACAACTTTTCTTACAACTCCACCACAATGAGCAGCCATTTCCTGGGAAGTAAATTCATGTTTACCTACACGGCGGCATTTAATTGCAAATTTAGTATTTTCATCAATTAATCCTTTTTCAACTAAGCTTTCAACATATTTTGTTAAAGTCTCATCAATATCTTCATAGCTTGTTTTGGTTGAGGTTGCAGGAGAATAAGAAACAACTCCGAAAACCTTGTTTAATTTTTCAATTCCATCTTCAAAGTTTTCAGGGAAAATATAGATTCTTCCTTGATTTCTATCAACACTGCATTCAAAAGTAGCTTTAATATTTTTAACTAGCTTTTTTTCAAAGCGAGACCTTATTTTTGGACTTTTCAATCCAATTTCACCATATCTGGCAATAATTAAATCATAATTCATTTAAAACAACTCTTTTAATTAGTTCGCGCTGAAAAAATAGTAATCCCTTCAATACTAGTTTTTTAAAATATAACAGCAAGTATAATTTTTAATTTATACATTAATAAAAGTTTTCTAAAAAAAAGAAAGGATAAAAAATTATCCTTTAATTAAATCAATAGCGGTTTGGATAGCTTCATCCATTTTGTCTGTGTTTTTACCTGCACCTTGTGCTAAAGTAAGACGGCCACCACCGCCACCACCTAATACACCAGCTGCAGTTTTGATAACTTCATTGATTTTAATTCCATTATCAATTGCGTTTTGAGAAGCTGCACCAACTATTTTACCATCGTTGTTTCCCATAATAACTATGTCTGCTTTTCCATTGTCGGTAAAGTCAGTAGCTATTTTTTGAAGTTCCTTGAAGTCTGATTCCATTAATTCAGAAACAACTTTTAATCCGTTGATTTCTTCATAGTCATCAGCAAGTGAATTCATTTTAAGAGAAGCAATTTGTGATTTTAACCTGTCGATTTCGTTTTTCTGTGCTTTCCATTCACTAAAGAATCTGTCACATGTTTTTGGAAGCTGATCATTGTCAACTTTAAATACTGCAGAACTTTCTCTTAAAAGTTCATTGTCATGTTGCATTGAATCAATTGCAGCAAGACCTGCTGAGAAATCAATTCTTTCTACACCATCTTGAACCCTTTCGGTTTTGTTGATTTTAATTGGTCCAACAACACCAGTTCTAAGTACGTGTGTACCTGCACAAGCTTGAACATCTACACCAGGGATTTTAACAACACGAATCATTTTACCAGGAACAATACCTCCTTGGTAGAGTACGAAACCATATAATTCCTGTGCTTCATCTCTTGTATGGAATTGAATATCTAAATCAATATTTTCCATTACGTATTCGTTTGCTAATTTTTCAATTTCGTTTAATTCTTCTTGAGTAATACGTTTGTAGTGAGATAAGTCAATACGTGCCCTGGTAAGTCCGTTTTGAGATCCTGCCTGCCAGATGTGTTGACCTAATACTTTTCTTGCAGCTGCAATAACCAAGTGAGTTCCAGTGTGGTGACGTGCAAGGGTTATTCTTCTTGTCCAGTCGATTTTACCGGTTGCAGTTTTTCCAGCTACATCATCAATATCTCCTTCAATATGGTGTAATACGACATTGTTGATTTTTTCTGCGTGTTTAATTTCATATGATTTGCCATCAATTACAACTTCACCAATATCAGAAGGCTGACCTCCTCCTTCAGGATAGAATGAGGTTTTATCAAAGATTAAACATTTATCGCCGTCTTTTTCGATTAATCCTAAAACTTCGGCTTCAAATTCTTGTTGGTAGAAATCTTTATAGAATAATAAATCAGTTTCAGGGAAATCTAATTCAAATGCGGATTTTTTATTGGAAGTATCTTTTTCGTGTGCTCCTGCTACTTGAGTAAAGAAGTTATCTGGAACATTAACAGTGAAGTTATCTCCTGCCATTTCAACAACGGTTTCAGGAGGAATTCCGTGAGCATCATATAAGTCAATTAACATGTCAAGAGGCATTTCGTCTTTGCCTTCTTTTTTAAGTCTTTTAATGGATCTTTTAACAATACTTTTACCTTTTTTAACTGTAGCAGCATATCTTTCTTCTTCTAAAGTGATAATATTCATGATGTGTTCTTCACTGTCACGAATTTCAGGATAGAATTTGGATAAGAAATCAAGTTGGATTGCCATTACATCTGCAAGGGATTCTTCCATGTTTAATTCTTTCATGAAACGAATTGTTCTTCTTAATACTAATCTTGCAAGATATCCTTCTTTTACGTTGGATGGAATAATACCATCAGCAATCATGAATGCAAGACAACGTGTGTGGTCTGCAATAATGTAAATTGCTTCCATTGGTTCTGCTGCTTTTAAGTAGTCTTCTAATGTAAGACCTAAACTGTCTGCAACTTGTTGACGGAGTTCTTTTAAGTCTCCAATATCTTCAATATCCATCATTCCTGCAATTTGTGCATTTCTTCCTTGGACATCTTCATTGATTTCTACACCAGTTAATTCTCTTAATTTATCAACAACAGGTGCAAAACAAGCATCGTAAGCTGTTGGAGTTCCTTGAGAAATCCATGCAATTCTTTCAAGACCATAACCAGTATCTACAACTTTAATTGGAATTTCTTTTTTAGATCCATCTTCTAAAGTTTCGTATTGGATAAACACGAGAGTTGCAAGTTCTACTCCTCTACAACATACTTCATAACAAGGTCCTTCGTTACCTCCACCAGACCACCATGATTTGATGAAAGTAATCTCTTCAGTATTAATTCCAATTGAGTTGAAAAACTCGTGACATATTCTGATGGTTTCATCTTCCCAGTAAATGAAGTCATCTTCTTTGTTGATAACTGTATGAGTACCCATAGTAAAACAGGTCATGTGTCTTCCGGTTCTTCCAACATTGTCAACGTCGTTAAGTCTGATTGAAGGTTGAGCCATTGCAATAGGGTTTGCAGGTGGTTTAACAAGTCCAGATGTAATCCATGGTTGGAAACAGAAAATTGATGCTCCAACTAAAAATACGTCATCTCTCCATCTTTTAGCAAGAACTGGATATCTTGGGACGTGTACATGTCCTTCACTTTCTAAAAATTCTCTGAAAACTTTTTGGATTTCATATAAGTTGTATGGTTTATCAGTAGCAGGATTTGCAATAAAACCGTACTCGTCACATGGAGCGTCCCCACAAGTTTCCCTATCAACTTGAGAGTAAAACTCTTGTCCACAAGTTTTACAAGTTTGTAGTTTATAACCAAGTTTATCAAAAATTTCTACCATATGAATCAGTTCAAATTATTTATTAGTATATACTATGAATTTTGTTAAATAAATAATTAGTGAAAAAATGTCAGAAAAACTTTGATTTTTAGTAAAAATAGCAGTAAATAAATAGTTGGTTTTTAAGTAAAAATAAGAATTATTCAGTTATGTAAATAAAAAAAAAAGAAAGGTGATAGATTTAAAAAACCTATCCGAAGAGAGCACCTAATCCAGCTGCTGCTTCTTCTTCAGAAGCTTCTTCTTCCTCTTCTTCTTCCTCTTCTTCTTCAGCTGCTTCAGCTGCTACAGGAGCTGCTGCAGGAGCTGCTGCTGCCATAGCAGTAGTTTCCATAGCTTCGTCAATGTCAACATCTTCTAAAGCTGCGATTAAAGCTTTGATTCTAGCATCATCAGCTTCAATACCTGCTGCTTCAATAATACTTTTAACATTTTCTTCGTTAATCTCTTTTTCTGCACTGTGCAAAATCATTGCCGCATATATGTATTCCATGTTATCACCATTAATTTTATAAAGTGTTAGTTTTTACAATAAAAATTATAATAATTTTAACCGAAGAGAGCTCCTAACCCAGCTGCTGCTTCTTCTTCACTACTTTCTTCTTCTTCCTCTTCTTCCTCTTCTTCAACAACTTCTTCAACTACTGGAGCAGCTGCTACAGCAACGTTGGAAAGTTTGTCAGCTAATTCGTCGTCAATTGCGCCTTCAGTATCAGCTACTTCGGATGCGATTGCTAACATTTTAGCTTGAGCTAAACCAATGATCGGTTCAGCAGTTTCAGAGGTTACAATTGCTCCTTCTACACCAACATTAATAGCTCTGGTGTATGCGAGAGTAATGATAGTGGAAATAGTTTCATCAGTAGGGATTGCTGCGTTTACAGATAAGTTAAATGCATTTCTGAATGCATTTTGAACGTCAGCTAATGTTTGTTCTTCGTCGATTGCAAGTATGTCGGAAGTATAAACTGCTTCTTCTTCATATACTGCTTTTAAATCGATTCCTACTTCCATAGGATTAATATCCATTCTGGATAAGGTTGCTGCTACTTGTTTGGAAACTTCTTCGCCAGCTTTTACGACGACAGTTTCTTTTTGTACGCAGATTTTACCTTTATCAATTTTAGCAGGAATTCCAACTTGTTGTAATTCACCTAAGAAAGGACCTGGTTCAAAACCGGTGTCTCCTTCAGGTACAATAATATCATCAGAAGCGATAGATCCTGGTTTAGCAGGAGCTGAAGTTTTGCTGTCTTCTAATATTTTGTATAATCTGAAAGGATTCATTTCAGTAGCAATAATTGCAACTTGACCTTCCATATGTTCGGATAAATCAACAATGTTGTTTTTATCAGCATTACAATCTTCAAGAGCTAATTCAATAAGATTGATTTTAGACATTCTGATTACAGCTTTACCGTTGAGAGATTTTCTCATTTCTTGGAGCTGTTTTGCAGGAATGTTCATTAAGTCAACAATACCGATTACTTCGTGTTGATTAATGAGTTCTTTGAGCTCTTGGACTTCTTCCTTTTTCCATTCTGCAACATGAGCCATTAGATCACCCTCACTACTGGTCCCATAGTTGTTTTAATAAACATGGACTTGATTTGACTTCTTCCTTTTTCTAAATTGCGGTCTAAGACTGTAAGAACAGTTTCCACATTTTCAGCTATATCCTCGTCTGACATGTCTTGGCTTCCAACAACAATTTGAATACTTGCTTGTTGTTTTACACCAACTTTGACAGTACTTTGTAATCTGTCTAAAAGAGGAGCTAATTTAATACTTGCAGGTACTGGTTTTGGCATTTTACCACGAGGACCGAGTACTGGACCTAAGAACCTACCAACAAGTGGCATCATATCAGCTTGAGCTACTAAGAAATCAACAGAGTTTGCCATTTTTTTAGCGGATTTTCTGTCTTTTCCGAAAGCTTCTAAATCTCCTTTATTAATTACAGTGTCAAGACCAGCTTCTTTAGCTTGAACAATGAGTTCCCCATCAGCAATGACTCCAATTTTAACATCTTTGCCACGGCCGTTAGGAAGAGTAACTTCCTCATTAAACCTATTTTCTGGTTTTTTGACATCTAAGTCACGGATATTAATAATAATATCTACGGACTCAGTGAAGTTTCTCGGCTTAGATTGTTCTTTTGCCTCCTTCACCGCGTTAATTACATCTTGTGTCATATTAATCCCCCATGAACATAATGTTCATTGGATAAATTTGGTTTCATGAGTATCGATTACAAGAAAAAAATTCTTAAACGATTGCATGAATTAAAAACAGTATATCAATTATAATCGTAATTATAACGTCATATACACTGTATTTATTAACTTAATTTAAATTTAACAATATAATATCTATTCTACTAAGATATCATCATATTTTCCAGCATCAACATCTTTTTGTGCTTCTCTTGGGTCTTTACCATCAACAGATAATCCCATACTAACACAGGTTCCCATGACTTCTTTGATACCTGATTTGTAATCGTTAGCGAGTAATGAATCGAATTTCATTCTAGCGATTTTAAATGCAGTTTCAATTGGCAAGTCATTAACAATATCTAAACCTGGTTCATGAGAAGCTTTTTCGATGCCTAACTCTTCCATGATAAGAGCAGTTGTAGGCGGAGTACCAATTTCAATTTCGAAATCTTTAGTATCTCTGTCGATAATAACTTTAACAGGCACTTTCATACCTGCGAAATCAGCACTTTTCTTATTAATTTCTTCAACTACTTGCATCATGTTAATACCGAAAGGTCCTAAAGCTGGACCTAATGGTGGACCAGGAGTAGCAGTTCCACCCTCGATAAGAACTTCGACTGTATCTTTAGCCATCAGTCAGCCTCCTTTTGAATTATTCTAATTTGATCAGCTTTAACAGTAACTGGTATAGGTACTGCAGCTTCTATTAACTCAAGAACGACTTCTTCACGTGATTCGTCAATACGAACCACTTTTGCTCTTTCTCCTTTAAATGGACCAGAAATAAGCTCAACAATACTTCCTTTTTGAATAGAGGAAATAATAGGCTCTGGTTTTAAGAATCTTTTAACCTCTTCGAAGCTAATGGTAGCATTACCACCAACAACACCTCTTAAATGTTGTACCTTCAAATCAGGGTTTCTAAGATCTATTTTTGTTGAGGATTCAACTAAAATATATCCTTTTAAAGATTCCGGAACAAGAATTGATGAAATGCCTACGCCTTCAACGGTCCTAGCCTTACGAGCTAAGAGCCTAGCAACATTCCTTTCCTGTCCTGCGGATGTTTTAAGAGCATATATGGAACTATTAGTATCTTCCATAAAAAATTCACCTATTTTTAAAATTTTTTCTTGTTAATAAAATCATACATTAAGTTAAAAATATTATAAAAGCCATAATTTTCAAGAAGAAAAATATCTTGAAAATGGAATTCTATAATATGAATATCTATATAAATAATAGTATTTAAAAGTTTTTAAAAAAATGATATTTTTAACAAAAATCAAGCATTACAAAAATTTTATTATAATTAAAAAATATCAAAAAAATAAAAAAGTTGGGTTTTATAATCCGATTAAGGATCCTAATAAAACAATAACAAACCCGATTACACCAATAACTGCAACTCCTAATAAGGAAATTTTAGCTAATTCAGTGTATTCTCTTCCATCAGGTTTTTTAGCTACTTTCAATACTCTTTTAGCATCTTTGATAAATTTATTAAAACTTTCTTGAACATTCATTTAAATAACCAAAATTAAAAATTTTTATAAAATATAATAAAATAATAGTAATAAGTTAATTTTTAGTTTAAACATTAATAAATGTTTGCATTTTTCAAAAAAAATAAAAAATTAAAATTAGAAGACTCCATCAATGAAATCATCTAATTGGTCATCAGCAGATTTGCTTTCTGATTTTTCTTCAGCATATTCAAGCTCATACTCTTTATCAGAGCTATTGCCTGTTTTAATACCTGAAACAACCACAGTGGTTCTAACAGTATTTTGAAGACTTTCATCAATTTGAGTACCCCAAATAATGTTAGCTTCAGGATCTAATTTATCAGCAACAACTTGAACGATTTTTTCAGCTTCATGTAATGTTAAATCAGAACTACCAGATATGTTAACTAATGCACCAGTAGCATTTGAAATATCGATATCTAATAATGGGCTGCTTAATGCTTCATGTACAGATTCTAAAGCTCTGTCGCCGGTATCGGATTCACCCATACCAATCATAGCCATTCCAGAACCACCCATGATACTTCTAATATCAGCAAAGTCTAAACTTACAAGACCTTTTTTAGTAATTAATTCTGTAATTCCTTTAACAGCTCTTCCTAAAATTTCATCAGATACCATAAATGCTTTGTTTAAAGGTAAGTTAGGTGCAACTTCTAATAATTTATCATTTGGGATTACAATAACAGTGTCAGCAGAATCTTGAAGTTTTTCTAAACCTTGTTCAGCATTTTCTCTTCTCTTAATACCTTCTGCTGAAAATGGCATGGTAGCCACAGCAACAGTTAATGCACCTAATTTTTTAGAAAGTTTAGATATGATTGGTGCAGAACCAGTTCCAGTTCCTCCACCAAGACCACAGGTAACAAATACCATGTCTGCGCCTTCTAATTCATCTCTAATTTCATCTTCACTTTCTTCAGCACATTCTTCTCCAACAGCAGGTTCTCCACCAGCACCTAATCCTTTAGAAGTTTTTCTACCTAAGAGGATTTTTTTAGTAGATTGGCTGTAAAATAAATCTTGAGCATCAGTATTTACTGCAATTGTAGTTGCTCCTTCAATACCCATCTCATTTAATCTTGAAATAGTGTTGTTTCCAGCTCCACCAGCACCAACAACATAAATATTAGTTTTAGCGCCTTTAATCATCTCAATAAGCTCATCATCAATATCAGAAGAGAGCTTTTCAGGAGCTTTTTCTTCCATTCTTTGTTCAGATTCTTTGATTGCATCATCTATAATTTTCACGAATTAACCCCACAGTCTCGCTTTTAAAATAAATTGTTAAGTATTTCTATTTTTACTAATATTTAAATGCAACTAATCATATATAAATATTACAAATTTTTTAAAAACATGGATAATAATTAATTAATCCCTTGGCATAGCAATAATCTCATGAATTTTCAAATCAAATAGATTTTTAGCATTAACCGGAGTTAAAATAACTGCACTGTCAATACCATGAGCCCTACCACCAACAGCAATTATCTCTTCACCAACAGGAATTAAACCTGCATCAGCAGCCATAATTGAAATTTCTGCACCTACTTTAATACCATGTGAGAACATTCTAAAGGTATCAGCTACAACATCCAATGGAGAAATTCCGCCGTACTTATTGGTGACTCCTCTTGCAGCACCACTGAATGCATGGCATCCAAAGTATGTTTTAATTCCAACAGCTTCAAGTTTTTTAAGCATTTCTTCAGAAATATCTGATTCATTATCCCCACTAAATCCCATGTGGTGAGTTACATTAATAATTTCTACTTTATCACCAACAGCCTCATGCAATTTTAATGCAGATTCGCCTGTAGCGGAAGCTATTAAAATTCTTTTAATGTCAGTCATGTCTAATTTATCTTTAATTGCTGAAATTAATTCATCTGTATAATCATTACCTTCTTTTTCAAAATATGTAATAAATTTTCTTGCCATAACAATACATCCCAAATAGATAATATAAAATAGTCTATGATATATATTATTCATATCAATATAATTAAAGATTTTTATGAGCGATAAAAAATTAGAAAATATAAAACATGTCATTAACGGAGATTACATAGTAATCCCAATTGAAACAGGTTATATTAAACCAAATGACGATTTAGATGTGATTATCGAACCTGCAAAAGAATTGATGCAAGACGGTGATTACTTAGTAATTGCAGAAACACCTATTTCAGTTTCACAGGGCAGATTAATCGACGAATCAGAATATTCTCCATCACTTACTGCTAAATTGCTAACAACAGTATGGAGTAAATATTTATGGGGATATGTCTTAGGACCACTTTTAGGAATTAAAAAAAGAACCATTAAAAACCTAAGAAAACTACCTAAAGAAACTTATGCTCACAAAGAAGTAGTTTTACAATTATATGGTCTTAAACATGCTCTTAAACCAGCATCAGAAGCAGGAATTGATTTAAGTAATGCGCCTGGAACCTGTGTTTCACTTCTTCCCGAAAATCCTGAAAAAGTAGCTAAGCAATTGAAAAACAGGATTGGTAAAGATGTATGTGTTATGATTATTGATACTGATGCAACATATATGAAAAATGGAAATTACTTTACAGGACTTCCTATTGCAATTGATGGAATTGATGCAGACAATGGATTTTTCGGATATGTGAAAGGACAGTTATGTGAAAATATGGGATCAACACCATTGGGATGCAGTGAAAAGATGGATGTTGAAAGTGCTTTAAAAATAGCCAACATTGCAGAAGATTATCAAAAATCACTTTCCACTGAAATGAAAACCATTCACAGCGTTAAAGAAGTTCTTGGAACTGAATTTGACGAAGTAACAATAGAAGCACTTGATTCTATTACTCATACTCCCGCAGTGATTATACGAAAAATCTAACCATTACCAATTAATTTTATTATTATATAATACACATTAAGAAAATTTTATATTAATCAAGTAACATATATTATATGATGAATTTTTTTCATTATAAGTTATAAGTACAGGATGATTTAAATGAATGTAGATAGTTTCGGAAGATATAGAAATTTATTACTACCATTGATGGATTGTGTTTCTGTAGTCCTAGGATATTACTTTATGTTTGCTTTAACTACAGATTCTTTCATAATACATCAAACAAACATAATATCGATTGACAATTTTATAACAAGCATTATTCTTGCTATAATTATTTTGCAAATTGTTTTTAGACTAACAAAAAGACACACAAATATCATCCGTTACGAAACTAATCAAGACTACATTATGTATATCATTCTTTCAGTAGTGTCTCTTCTCATAGTTGCAATTATTGAAGATATAATGGGTATAAACAATCCTTCAATTAAGTTCAACTTAGCAACAGGTATTGTAATAGGTGCAATAACTGTAGTTTACCGTTTAGGAATAAAATATGCATTATTATCCGACCTTGCTCACAGAGGAATCAATTATGCGCCTAAAAATCAGAAAAGATTACTCATAATTGGTGGAGGGTATTCTGCAAACAATATTATCAAAACACTTCAAACTTCCCTTAAAGGAAAATACGAAATTATTGGTATTATTGACGATAACAAGAAACGTTTAGGTTATTCCGTTGCAGGAGTAAAAATTATCGGTAACAGAAACCATATCCAAAAAATATGTGAAAACGAAGATATTGACACAATATTCTTTACAATCGTAAATATCGATAACAAGAACAAAAAAGAGATTTTGGAAATCTGTAGTAAAACTTCTGCAAAAGTAAAAACATTACCGGATTTAAGAGAAATCATCTCTTCTGAAAACTTATATGGAAAATTAAAAGACATTGAGATTGAAGATTTACTTGGAAGAGAACCAGTAGAGCTTGACAACAACAATATTCAAAGTATTATCGGAGATAAAGTTGTTTTAGTAACTGGTGGAGGAGGATCTATCGGATCTGAACTCTGCAGACAGGTAATGCTTCACCATCCAAAGAAATTATTGATGATAGATATCTATGAAAATAGCTTATACGATATTGAATTGGAACTTAAAGACAAATATCCAAGTGAAAATATTAAAGCAGTTGTTGCAAACATCAGAGACAGAAGAAGAATGTTGGAATTATTCGAAGAACATCAACCAGAAGTTGTATTCCACGCAGCAGCACACAAACATGTTCCTTTAATGGAAAATAACCCAACTGAAGCTATTAAAAATAATATCTTTGGAACTTACAATTTAGTAAATGCAGCTGATAAGTACAATACAAGTCGTTTTATATTAATTTCAACAGATAAAGCTGTTAATCCGACAAACATAATGGGTGCTACCAAAAGATTATGTGAAATGATTATTCAGGCAAAAAATAAAGAAAGTGAAACTGACTTTGTAGCAGTTCGTTTTGGAAATGTTTTAGGAAGTAACGGATCTGTTGTACCATTGTTTAAAAAACAAATCGCAGAAGGCGGTCCAGTAACTGTAACTCATAAAGACATAACAAGATTCTTTATGACAATTCCTGAAGCAGTAGCGTTAGTATTGCAGTCAATCACCTATGCAAAAGGTGGAGAAATCTTTGTATTGAATATGGGCGAACCAGTTAAAATTTATGATTTGGCTAAAAGTTTAATTGAATTATCCGGTTTAACTCCTGGAAAAGACATTGATATCACATTTACAGGATTAAGACCTGGAGAAAAATTATATGAAGAGCTTTTAATGGATGAAGAAAACCTTGAAAGTACTGGGCATGAAAAAATCTTCATTACAGAGCCAATGGACTTTACAATGGATGATATTGAAGCAAAATTAGATGCATTTAGACAAATTCTAACAAATGAAATTACAGACGCAGAAGTAATTAAAGATACTATGAAAAAATGTGTTCCTACATACAGGGAACCTCAAGAAGTTAACGGAGAGTAAATAATATGAATATTCCATTTTCACCACCAGACATAAGCGAAAAAGAAATTGAAGAAGTAGTCTCAGCATTAAAATCAGGATGGATTACAACAGGACCTAAAACAAAAGAATTCGAAAGAAAAATTACCGAATACTGTGGTAGTGACAAAACTGTCTGTTTAGGTTCTGCAACTGCAGCACTCGAGATGACTTTAAGATTATTAGGTGTTGGCAAAGGTGATGAAGTAATTGTACCTGCATATACTTATACTGCAACCTGCAGTGTTGTTTGCCATGTTGGAGCAACACCAGTAATTATTGACAGTCAAGAAGACAAACAGGAAATGGATTACTCAAAAGTAAGTGATGCAATTACTGAAAAAACAAAAGTCATAATGCCAGTTGATATAGCAGGTATTTTATGTGATTATGATAAATTATATGAAGTAATTGAAAGTAAAAAAGACTTATTTACTCCTAACAATGAATTACAAGAAGCATTTGGAAGAATCATTGTTTTAGCAGATTGTGCACATGGATTTGGAGCAGTTAAAGATAACAAAACTGCTGGAAGTATAGCTGACTTTTCATGTTTCTCATTCCATGCTGTTAAAAACCTAACTAGTGCTGAAGGTGGAGCAGTAACCTGGAAAAAACACGACGGAGTAGACAGTGAAAAATTATACAAACAATTGCAAATTCTCTCACTTCACGGTCAAACCAAAGATGCATTGGAAAAAACCCAAAAAGGATCATGGGAATATGATATTTTAATTCCAGCATACAAATGTAATATGACTGACGTTCAGGCAGGAATTGGTCTTGGACAGCTTGAAAGATATGATTCAATGCTTAAAAGAAGACATGAAATCATTAAAAAATATGATGAAGGATTTAAAGACAGTAAAGTTATATGTCCAAAACATTTCAGTGAAAATTCAACATCCTCAGGTCATTTGTACTTAACTAGAATTAAAGACATTACTTTAGAACAAAGAAATGAAATTATAGTTAAAATGGATGAGCGAGGAATAAGTACTAACGTACACTACAAACCATTACCTATGCTTACTGCATACAAAGATTTAGGATTCGATATTAAAGATTATCCTAATGCATATAATTTATTTGAAAATGAAATAAGTTTACCAATTTACTCCACTTTAAGTGATGAAGAAGTTGAGTATATTATTGAAAACTTTTTAGACGTTTTAAATGAATACTAAGGTAAATTAGTTATATTTTTATACTATAAAAAATATAACTATGATTTACTATTAATGAAGTATCATGATTTTTAGTTTATTTTTTTTAAAAGACCTAAATGTTTGAGGATACAATGCCGATTATTAGGGGAAATTAAATGATAGATGATATATTAGTAAAAAAATTATTATCACAAATTGTTAAAAAAGATTACGAAGAAAATCTTAAAAAAAGATTTAGAGAAGTATACCTTGATGAACCAATTCCTGAAGGAATGGACAATCTTATTGGTGCATTAGAACTTCCACCTGAAGAATTACAACTAATCGACAACAATATTCAAGACAGTGTCGATAATACAATCACCCCAATTATTAAATCATTAATTGACGGTATTGAAACTGATGAAGAAATAGCTGAAAAAACAGGCATTAAACTAAATATTGTTAGAAAAATGCTATACAAACTTTATGATTTAAAGATTGCTAATTATAAAAGAAGTAAAGATCCTGAAACTCAATGGTTTACTTACTCCTGGAAATTCGAAAAAGACGAATTGATTAGTAAAATCAAAAAGGACACTGAAATTGAGTTATCAAAACTTAATGCTCAACTTGAAGAAGAAGAACAAAATATGTTTTTCGTCTGCCCATATGGACATGTGAGAGTTAATTTTGATGTAGCATCAGATTATGACTACCAATTCTTATGTCCTGCATGTGATGAAGAATTAGAATTCCAGGACAATGCAGAAATCATTGAAAACCTTAAAGCTAATATTGCAATGGTTGAAAATGATTACGATTCATTTATTAAAAAAGTAGAATCCTGATTATAATGGAAATCGAATTACTTAGAAAGGAAAATACTCCTGAAAATGTAATAGACCACTGCGAAGCAGTTTATAAAAAAGCTATGAAAATAGCATCTAATTTTGATAATGTAGATGGCGACTTGATTAAAAAAGGCGCTCTTCTACATGATATTGGAAGATCAAAAACTCATGACATCACTCACGCCATCGAAGGAGTTGAAATAGCTAAAAAATACAGTTATAGTGATGATGTTTTAAACATTATTGAAAGACACATCGGTGCTGGAATAACCGAAGATGAAGCTATTGAACTTGGACTTCCCAAAAAATCCTATGTACCTCAAACACTTGAAGAAAAGATTGTTGCACACGCAGACAATTTAGTAAGTGGCAGCGAGGAAGTAGATCTTGATTTTGTTATAAAAAAATGGCAAAGAAGAATAGCTAACAGTGATGAAAATATTAAAAAACTAATTGAGTTAGATAATGAATTAATTAAACCTTTTGAGGAATAACATGAAAGTAATATGTTCAAGTGAAGAGTCTCTTTATCGTCCGCACGCAGTTAGATGGAGACAAAGAATGGAAATGATGGAACCTCTTGGAGATACTGTTGTTTTATTACCTTGCAGTATGAAAAAACCATATTCCAATTCCAAATCACATCAAAAATTCAGAAAGCTTACCCGTTCATACCAGGAACTTATTGTAACTTCTCCATTTGGAATTTGTCCAAGGGAACTTGAAAATACATTTCCGATTCAATCTTATGATGTAAGTACAACAGGTTCATGGTCACAAGACGAAATTGAAAAAACCGGTGAGTTAATTGCAAAGTACTGTGAAGGTAAAAAGATTGTTGCAAACCTTGCTGGTGGATATTTGGAATCCTGTGAAGCCTATGTTGATGATTTTGTAAATGTATGTGAAGATGGAAGACCAACTTCTCCCGATTCTCTTTATAACTTAAGAATGGAACTTAAAAATCATCAGAAAGTAAACAGAAGAGAAAAAACATTACATGAATTAAGATCAATTGCTAAATTCCAGTTTGGTGAAAATGGTGATAAATTCATTCCAGATAATGTTAAAACAAAAGGAATGTACCATAAAAGAATATTATCTAATGGAAAACAGTTAGCTTTATTAAATAAAGATCATGGATTATATAGATTAAACTTACCTGGTGGAGAAATCTTAAAAGAATTAGGAATCCACATTGTTGAGATTGATTTTGATTTAACTACAAATACTGTTTTTGCTCCAGGAATTGTTAAGGCAGATCATAAAATTATTCCAAATGACGAAGTAGTAGTTGTTAAAGAAGATACTGTCGTTGGTGTTGGTAAAGCAATAATGACTGGATATGAAATGGAAGAATGTAGAAACGGCATAGGTGTTAAATTAAAACACAGATTAAAATAATCTAAGCAAAGTATTACTCAAAATAAAATAAAAACGTTTATAAATGCGTTTATCAATAGTATTAATATATTAAAAAATAGGAGGCAAAATATATGTCTGAAGAATTAGTAAACAACATTAGAGATGCTATTTCTGTAATTAATGACCCTCACATGGGAATTAGTATTGTAGATATGGGTATCGTACAAAATATCGCTGTAGATGGAGATCAAGCAGAAGTTACCCTTAAACCAACTAACCCTGGATGTATGAGTATCACTCGTATTGCTGCTGATGCTAAAGTAAAAGCAGAATCCATTGAAGGAATCGAAAAAGCAAAAATTATTGTTGAAGGACATGCTATGGCAGATTCCATTAATGAAATGATTAACAGATAATTTTCAAATTTATGATTAATTCCTATGTATAACCGAAAGGTTTATATATAGGAACTAATATAAGTATAAGTGTTGACAGTTATACTGTAACAAACATTTGTATAGGCTAGTGGCACAGCTTGGTTAGCGCGCTCGGCTGATAACCGGGAGGTCATGGGTTCGAATCCCATCTAGCCTACTTTACTAAACTATTTTTCTAAACAATTTCAATTACATAACAATTTTATCGTCTTTTTTTCTAGAGTTTTTACCAAATCAATATAATAATAAATATATACTCTTTTTCACAAAATTAATCTAGAATGTACAAAAAGTTGGAACGTTGATTAATATGTGGGAAAAAATTAATACTAAATTCAAAAAATACCCTGCAAGAATTAGAGTTGCAGAAAAAATGATTGAACTTGGATTGTCCATTAGTGAAGATGGAAGAATTTATTGTGGAAATTTAAAAATAAGCGACAAAGCATTGGCAGAATCTGCTGATGTAGACAGAAGAGCTATTAAATCTACAATTGAAGTAATTCAAGAAGATGAAGATTTAAACAATCTTTTTAGTAACATCATTCCTGCTGGAACCCTTCTAAAAAACATTGCTAAGAACTTAAAATTAGGAGTAATTGAAATAGAATGTGGATCAGAAGGTGACGGAGTACTTGCAGAAACTACAAAATTAATTGCAAAAAAAGGAATTGGAATAAGACAGGCTTACGCTGAAGATACAGAACTTCAGGAAAACCCTAAGTTAACAATCATTACTGAAGAAATTGTTAGTGGTGATGTTATAAACGAGTTTTTAAAAATAAAAGGAGTAACAAGAGTGTCTATTTACTGATCTAAATCAGCCATTCTTGCTTTTTCCATTTCTTTATCTTCTTCTTCAAGAATTTCTAAAAGTTCTTCCCAAGCTTCTAAGGATTCTTTAGCTGCTTCTTCAGTTAACTTTTCTATTGCATAACCAGCATGAATAAGAACATAATCACCTATTTCTACTTCAGGTAATAAATCCATCTTTGCTTGTTGTCTTGCTCCACCAAAGTCAGCAAATAACCAGTTTTCTTCTCTATTAATCTCAACAACTTGAGCAGGTGCTGCAATACACATAATATATCCTCCAAAATTTAATATATAAATAATATTAAAAGTTATTATTATATAAAATTATCTAAATGGTGTTATAATGAGAAATATTGTTATTGGTTCCGGTCCTGCAGGAAGATTAGCTTCTCTACAGCTTGGAAAATTAGGCGAGGACGTTACTTTAATTGAAAAAAATCATATTGCAGGTACCTGTTTAAATGAAGGATGTATGGTTATCTGTGCACTTACAGACATCACCAAATTTATTGATGCAAATAAAAGATTTAATGCACATGGATTTTTAAAAAGTCAGCTTGAGATATCCTATGAAAAAATAGTTGAAAAGATTAGTGAAACACAAGAAAAACTAAGACATATAAACCAGCTTGAAAACGAAAGTGTTGGAAACAATATTATTTACGGCGAGGCTAGCATTAATAAAGATGAAACTGTTGAAGTAAACGGTGAAAGTCTTGAATATGATAATTTACTTGTTGCAACAGGTGCTCGTCCATTCATTCCTCAAATTAAAGGTAAGGAATACGGATTAACAAATAAGGATATTTTAAAGATTGATGATGTTCCTGATAAATTAAATATTATTGGTGGAGGAATAATAGCTGGAGAAATAGCTAATATCTACTCAACTTTAGGAAGTGAAGTTAATATCCTTGCAAGAAGTTCATTTTTAAAAGAAATAACACCAAATGCTAAAAAATATGTTTTAAAAAATATTATGAGTGATATTAACGTTTATGAGAATGTTAATGTTAGTGAAGTATTCAAAAATAAGGTTTTACTTGAAAATGGCGAAGAACTTGAAGGAGTTCCATTTTTTGCAACAGGCAGAGTTCCAAACAGTGAAATTGTAAGTGACATTGTTGAGTTAAATGATGATAAAACAATCAAAGTTAATGAAATGATGAAAACTTCTGTGGATAATATATATGCTGCAGGTGATGTTACTGGAAGATATCAGTTGACACCAGTAGCAAGAAAAGAGGGTATAATTGCTGCAAGAAACATGGCAAAGTATGCAAATAAAGTAAGCTACAATTGCGTTCCTCAAACCTTAAGCCTTAACATGGAAGTTAGTTTTGTTGAAAATGAAAAATCAACCTGCAGTGATGAAGACAAACAGACAATAGCAATACCATCAATTGCAGGTCCTGGATCATTTTGGAATATCTTATCTGGAGACACAGGATATTGTGAAATTGAATTTGATTCTAAAAATAACAAAATAAATAAAATTAATTCCATTTCCCCATCCTCAGTAAGTGATGTTGCATACTTATCTTATTTGATGAGAATGGAGTATGATTTGGATGATTACGATGAATTTTTAGAAATTCACCCATCCAGTGATACAAATTATAAAATAATAAAAAACATGTGGTTATAATACCACTATTCTAATTTTTTTAAGATATTATCAACAAGAACATCAGCTGCTTCATAACATTGAATACCGTATTTTTCAGCAGCCTGTTTTAAAGAATCATAGTTTTCAAATGCTTCATCTATACTTTTGCAAACATCTTCTACTTCTGATTCAATAATAGCTCCCTTAAATACACCAGCCATATTCTGATATCTTCCCCATTTTACACGAGTAAGTGCAATAATCGGTTTTTGACAAACTAATGCTTCTTCAAGTGAAACACCATCATCAGTTAGTACAGTTAAATCAGAGAATTTGAATAAATGATTAATCCAATCGATAAAACCAACATAGATTATTCTTTCATCCATTAAATCATAATATTCTTCATGTAAAGGACTTCCGACCAAAACTAAGTTATATTCATCACTAGCTTCAGCAACCATGTTAATAGCATCAATCATTCCTTTAAATATTGAAGAACCTGAAGAAAACAATATGGTTTTTTTGTTTTCATCGAAATTATCATACTCTTTTAACTTTTCAAGAGCTATTTTTTCATCACCATCTCCAGCATCGTCACTTAACGGATAGAAAGACTTGTCCATATTCTTTGGAAGTTTTTCCCATCTGAATTTATCCAATTCTGGAAGAACATAACACTGATTAAATTTAGGACATACTTTTGAGTCCAATGGTGTTGAAATTAAAGAAAAACAAGGTTTACGTGCAAATTTAGAACCTAAAGATCCTACAATTGCTCCCCCACCTAAAATCGCCAATACGAACTCTGCATCAGATTTTTTAATTGCACTTCTTGCTTTAAAAGTTGCAGTAAATAACTTTAAAGCTCCTTTAAGGGCAGATAATTTAGTTGCAGAGTGTCCTCCTGCCTGTGGGATTAAAATTTTACGTACGTTAAAACCGTTTTTTTCAAAAAGTTGCCCAGAAGCAGTTTCAGTTAATCCAATTTCGCACTCAATGCCTCTTTTTTTAAGCGCATTAGCCATATTAAGTGCGATGACTGCATCACCACCTAAACCTCTACCAGTAACAGTCAAAAATGCTTTCATAATTCATCCCTTCCCAAGTTTGGTGTTTTAGGAAGATGTTCTTTAATACGAGTTCCATATGGATTATATAATAACCTTCTAAATCCTAATGCAATTAATGTAGAGTTTCTAACCTTATGCTGAGCATCTTTGAGAATTAATTTTCTGCATAAATCTCCTAATCCTCCACCAGTCAATACATCCATAAAGTAATCACCGAATGTAGGATTATTAATTCCCAAGTTTTGTCTAAAGAATGCTCTTAAGGTATTTCTTCTAACAAATGCAATTAAGCAGACTGTTATAAATCCAAGTAAAATAACTGACCAGAGACCTCCAACAAAATAGAAAGAGACTCCAAGTGCTATAGCAAATGTGTGATTTCCAACTTCTCCCAACATGATTTTTCCAGAAAAATCAAGAGGAGAATATGCTGCACATACAACAAACAATAATAAAGGAGTATAAGCAGCAGGCAACTCATCTACCATAGGAGAACCTACAGTTAACATCAATAAAATTGTAATAACTGACATGATCATAGTAACAATACATGTACTACCAGGTTGCATATCAGAAATATTTAACGGTTGAATCATCAATGCAATTAAAATTGATGAAACACCAAATCCACTAGCAAATCCTGCAACCACTACCAGAAGCATTCCAATTCCTCTGGAAAGTTGGCCCCATTCAATGCCTAATGGGCTTTTCTTTCTTCCTAAAATATCATCAATTAATGCAAAAATACCAATTATCAAAATTAGAGAATTACAACTCGGTAACATGAAAAAAGACAATACCATAAATGGAATTATACCAATTGCACGTGGAGTACCTCCCCTTACATTAGGGTATAAATTGCCCAAATATCCTCTTTTTCCAAAAAATCGAAAAATAATATTTAAAATAGCTGTACTTATTGCAGTAAAAATAAAAACCATAATAAATGCAATAATAATTGATGAATAAAACATGATTAATCACTTCTACAAATGTTAATATTTATCAATCATATTATATATATTTTGTACATTAAATTAGCTAATTCCATATCTTAAAATAGCTGCCATACCGCCAAGGCTTTCTAATTGTTGTCCTCCTTCATGCTCACTGCTAACAACCATTACTTCACCTTTCATATTTTCAACCATGTCCATCAAATCGCCCATATTCTCACTGGCAACTTTTGTGTCCAAAATTAAAAGTTGACTAACAGCTCCTAAATTAATTGCATCTTTTGTTTGTTTAACACCATATACGATTTTAGATGAATTTTTGCCGATTTCACCAAGTAAATTGTTAATAGCTCCCATTTCCAGAGCAACCCTGTTTTCTGAAGTTAATTTTTCAACAGTTCCTTTCTTTAAAACTTCACTAATACCATTACGTCCACCACAGCCAGTAGCTTCTATAACAGATATTTTAGCTAAATCTTTATACTTGTCTTTAAGATAATCATAAAAATCGTTTTTAACAAAACCAGGTCCTGCAATAACGATGTTTTGAATTGAGTCAAATTTTTCAATTGATTCTATTACTTTTTCATAAAATTGAGTTATGTTTTTTTGTCTGTTTTTATCAATTATTCTTTTACCTGAGACATGGCCTTTGATTGGGCCGTAGTATTCTATTCCAAACTGTCTCATCAAACCGATAGTAGCAGTATCATCTTCAAGAACAATGATTATTGCAGATAGTTTTTTAGAAGCATCAATAGCCTGATTGAGTCTTTTAATTGCCCATTTTGGCCAGCGACCTTTTCTAATTGTTATTGGAGTATTAAGTTTTACTTCCAAAGTGTGGTGTGATCCAAGAGGAATTAAGTCTTCAGGACCTTTTGTAATTACTCCAGTTAATCTTAATTTTCCAGTGAATAAATGAAAAGCAATATTTTCAATATCCAAACCTAAATAGAATGTTTTTTTAACTCCCCTGTCACTTCTTAATTTATCTCCTGTATTATCCTGAATACGTCTTGTTGTTTTGGAAGAAGCATTATCTCCTTCTTCAATAATATGTGACAAGTGCCATAAATCATCCAAGGTTTCCGGAACTACTTCAATAAAACCTTCTTTTGTATCTTGTTTTATAATTCTCATGTTTTCACGATAATTTTTCTAGTTAATAATTTATATACTTACTAATTAAAAGTTATTAATGATTGAAATGAATATTGGAATAATTGGAGGTAGTGACGGTTTAGGTAAAACTCTCTGTTACTACTTAAGAGATGAATTTAATGTATACATAAGTGGAAGAGACCATCAAAAAGGAAGAAATGTTGCTGATATGTTAAATATCAACTATATTGAGTCCAACACTGAATTAGCACAGATAAGCGACGTATTAATTGTTTCTGTACCAATCCACCATACTTCAGGCGTGATACGTGAAGTGGCACAGTCTATGAAAGAAGGTGCATTGATGGTTGATGTTACATCAGTTAAGGAAGAGCCTTCCAAAACAATGGAGGAAGCATTACCTGAGACTGTAGAATATATTCCGACTCACCCGATTTTTGGTCCAAGAACAACAAGCCTTGATAACCAGGTAATTGTTTTAACTCCTACTAAAAAGGGCAAATGGTATGATAAGGTTTATAATTACCTTGATGGCAAACACATGAGAATTATTGAAACTACTGCCGAAAAACACGATTATATGATGAGTATCGTGCAGGTTTTAACTCACTTTTCATTCATTTCAACAGCTTCTGCAATTGAGAAGTTACAAGTAGACATTTCAGAAACTGAAGATTATGAAAGTCCAATTTATAATCTTATGATTGATATGATTGCACGTATTGTTGCACAAAATCCTTACTTAACATATTACATTCAGTCAATGAACAATAACGGCCCAAAGATTAGAAATACCTTTGCTGATGCAGTTATAGAATTAAGAGATGTTATCAATAATGAAGATGATGAGAAATTTGTTGATATTGCAATCAAAGCAACAAAACATATGGGTGACATTACAAATGCATTAGGAAGAAGTGATAAAGCAATTAATGGTCTTAACCATGAATTTACATTATTAAACAAATCCATTGGATGTGAAGTCGGTTTAAGACATATTTATTCTGGAAAAATCCATGTTGGAATTCTTGAGAAATTAGATAACAAAACTGCATTTTTAAAACAGGGCAGTAAAGTTAAAAACTTGCGTGTTTCAAATATTGAAGTTTTAAGTGAAAAGGAATTATACAACTGGAAAATCAATAATCTTAAAAATAAAATGGAATCCATTAGTTGCGTATTTTTCAAAAATGTTGATGCAAACATCATAGAAAATACTATAAGAAATATGGACAATATAATTGAGGTTAAGTTAACTGACAAATATGATGGGCCTCAAATCGATGAAAACTCAATAAGCTTAACTTTTGAGGTTAGTGCATTAACCAAAGAAGATATTGATAAAGTTAAAGAATTATTTACAGGTTTTGGTGGAATAATCAGATGATTGTTTTAACCAATACGAACAAATATTAAAGTGTCATAAAGTAATTAAAGTTCTAATTTGATTATAACACTTTAATTATTCCTATTTTTTTAAAAATAAAATATAAATTTAAATATTGATTAAAATAAAACACCACACCAATAAAAATAAAATAATACTCATTTTAAAGGCTATTTGTAAAATCACACCAACCGAAACCTTTATATAGTAAAACATATACACTATATCTGTCAATAAAGTTACAAAAAGTAACAAAAAGATTGACATGAAATTATTATTATCGAATTACTGCCATAAAAGGAGATGATAACATGGCCGAAAATAAGATTACTCTAAAAGTTGCAGAAGCAATTTCACAAAAAGATGTAGGACAAGGCATTGCAAGACTTGATCCAAAAGTCATGGATAGCTTAAACATCCATGAAAGAGAATTAGTTGAGATTACTGGTGAAAAAAGAACTGCAGCTATTGCACTTCCTTCACAAACTGATATTGGACTTGGAGTTATTAGAATAGACGGATTAGTACGTAAAAACTCCGGTGCAACCATTGGTGGAGAAGTTCAAATTAGAAAAATCAAAGCCGTAGAAGCTAAAAAAGTTGTTTTAGCTCCAATTGACAATAATATCCGTGTACAAGGAGATGTTCGTGGATTATTTGCAGGAAAAGTAATGGTGCAAGGAGACATTATTGGATCCCAGATAAGATCACCAAAACCAAGTATGAATATGGGCTTTGGTAGCTTATTTGATGAATTAATGGACTTCACTCCAGCAATGAAAGAACTTAAGTTTGCTGTTGTATCAACCAGTCCAAAAGACATCGTAGTTGTAGGTCCAAATACTGAAGTTCAACTCCACGAAAGTCCTGTTGATGTAAGTACAATCGAAGGTGTAGGAAACCTTGTTGATGTAAGTTATGAAGACATTGGCGGTCTTAAAGAAGAAGTTAAAAAAGTAAGAGAAATGATTGAAATCCCTCTTAAAAGACCAGAATTATTTGAAAAATTAGGTATTGCACCACCAAAAGGAGTATTAATGCACGGTCCACCTGGAACAGGTAAAACATTACTAGCTAAAGCAGTAGCTAGTGAAAGTGATGCTCATTTCATTGCAATAAATGGGCCGGAGATTATGAGTAAATATGTGGGTGGATCTGAAGAAAACCTAAGAGAATACTTTGAAGAAGCAGAAGAAAATTCTCCTTCAATCATATTTATCGATGAACTTGATGCGATTGCACCAAAAAGAGAAGAAACCAATGGAGAAGTTGAAAGAAGAACCGTTGCACAACTTCTTACATTGATGGATGGTCTTAAATCCCGTGGCCAAGTAGTAGTAATTGGTGCAACAAACAGACCAGATTCTCTTGACCCTGCTTTAAGAAGACCTGGAAGATTCGATCGTGAAATTGAAATTGGAGTACCTGACTCTGAAGAAAGAAAAGAAGTACTTGAGATTCACACAAGAAACATGCCTCTAGCAGACGATGTTGACCTCGATAAAATATCCAATACCACCCATGGATTTGTAGGGGCAGATCTTGAATCTCTATGTAAAGAAGCAGCGATGAGAGTAGTTAGAAGAATACTACCTGAAATCCAAAACGATGAAGAGATTCCAAAAGAAGTAATGGAAAAAATTGTTGTTACAGGTGACGATTTTAAAAATGCGCAAAAAGAAATACAGCCTTCCGCACTAAGAGAAGTTCTTGTTCAAATCCCAGACATCAAATGGAGCGACATTGGTGGTCTTGAAAACATTAAACAAGAATTAAAAGAAGCTGTAGAATGGCCATTAAAACATCCAGAAACTTTCCAACGCTTAGGAATAAGACCTCCAAAAGGAACATTACTTTACGGAATTCCTGGAACTGGTAAAACCTTACTAGCTAAAGCAGTAGCAAGCGAAAGTGAAGCAAACTTCATTTCAATTAAAGGACCAGAACTTCTATCAAAATGGGTTGGAGAATCTGAAAAAGGTGTAAGAGAAGTATTTAGAAAAGCAAAACAAGCAGCACCAACTGTAATCTTCTTCGATGAGATTGATGCAATAGCTGGTGCACGTAGCGGAAATGATACTGATAGCGGTGTAACCAAAAGAGTTGTAAATCAGCTATTAACTGAAATGGATGGTTTAGAAGAACTCGAAGATGTTGCAATCATTGCCGCAACCAACAGACCGGACATTTTAGATGCTGGACTTATGAGACCTGGAAGATTTGACAGACACATACACGTTAAAGAACCAGATGAAGAAGCAAGACTTGCAATCTTTAATGTACACACTAAAAACATGCCTCTTGCAAAGGACGTCGACCTTAAAAAACTTGCCAAAAACACCGATGGATATGTCGGAGCTGATATTGAAGCCGTATGTAGAGAAGCAGCAATGCTTACTCTAAGAAAAAACCTTGATGCAGAAGAAATCCCATATAAATACTTCAAAGAAGCCATCGATAAAGTAAAACCTGGACATAACTCCAATGAAGAACAATTAGTTCAATACATGTAGGAAGAATAACATTTCTTCCTATATTTCATATTAACCTCTATAAATAATATCTGACCATATAATTGGGAGAGATAAAAACAATCTCTCCCTAACCTCCAATTACTATTTTTAACACACTTTTAAATAACAAATTTAACAATATTCTTAATCATGAGCGAACATATTATCGAAGCATTAGGATTAAGTAAAGTAACAATAAAAGACGGCAATGTTATTGATGTAACTGAACCTGAAGTTGAATATTGTCCTCTTTTTGATCACCACAGAGGAATTAAAAAACTAACACCAGAAGTAATAGCTAAAAATATGCAGTTTAGAATTGACGATTTTGGAATGTGTACTTCTAAACGCCAGTTAAGAATGAAAGACTATCTTAATTTTGGAATTTCTGAAATCATGTGCACATTAATTGATGAAAATGAAATTGACTGTGTTGTAATGGTTTTAGAAGGATGTGGAACATTAATTGTTGATGAAGCAGAACTTGTTCAAGGAATTGGTGGAAGAGTATCCGGACTTGTTAAAACCAGCCCAATACCAGAATTAATTGAAAAAATAGGTAGCGAAAACATTGTAGATTCCAAAACTGCTAAAATCGACCAGCCAAGTGGAATAAAACTTGCAATAGCTAAAGGATATAAAAATATTGCAGTTACAGTAACATTAGCAAGCGATATTGATGAAATTGAAAAAATAAGAGATGAACATCCTGATGTTAACATTTATGTTTTTGTAGTGCACACTTCTAAAAAGAATCCTGAAGATGCAAGAAAACTATTTGACGCATGTGACGTCACAACAGCTTGTGCTTCTAAAAATATTCGCAAAATTGGACAAAAAGAAAGTATAAAAACAGTAGGTCAGTCCATACCAATATATGCAAGAACCGAAAATGGTAAAAAATTCCTTGAGATGCGTTTAAAAAAGATTGGTGGGGAAAAACCTAAAAAAGACAATCCTGATTTACCTCATCCTTTAATTTAGAATTTTTTATTAGGAAGAGTAAATTCAGGAGCTACAATTCTTTGGTGGAACTTTTGGGATTTATATTCAATAAACTCAAATCTCTTTCCACTTACACCATATTTAGGATTATATCCGAAAACATTAACATAATCCAATAAATCATCACGTTCTTCTTTCATTTTTTTAGTTACTTCATATAATGCTTTTGTATCATCAATAGCTCTGTGGAAATTAACTTCAGGAACTTCATAATAGTTAACTGCATCAATTAACTTATGAGGAAACTCCTTTCTGTCTTTTAATATTGATACTGTATCTATCCAGTTTAGACTAGAAACAATTTCATCTGCTTCTTGTGGAAAATGACGTTTTAACAAAGAATAGAGGAACTGCAAGTCAAACTGACAGTTGTGAGCAATCATCAAAGTATCTGGAGTAAGTCTTTGTTTTAAGTCCAAAGCAGCAGATTTTTCATCAATACCTTCATTTTTTATCATTTCATTAGTAATTCCAGTTAAATCAGATATTTTTCTAGAAATTGGCACTCCAACATCAATAAATTCATCATAGGTTTCTGTAATAACCCCATCTTCAACTGTAAGAAGAGCAAGTTCAATAATATTGCACCTGGAACAGTCAAGCCCGCTTGTTTCAGTATCAAAAAATATAACCTTTATATTAAACACATCCTAAATAAATACAATTTAATTAATTCTATATATTTGAACCTATATAATTAATATTGATTAGTCAAAAAACGAGGGATAAACTTGACTCAAAAAAGTGAAGCACAAAAAGGCAATATCACTCCAGAAATGGAGATTGTTGCAAAACAAGAAAATATTGATGTAAATAAATTAGCTAGATTAATAGACTTAGGAAAAGTCGTAATTCCAAAAAACATTAATGGACACTCAAAACCATGTGGTATTGGGGAAGGTCTTAAAACTAAAATCAATGCAAATATTGGTTCATCTTCAAAAATTGATGATATTGAATTAGAAATCAATAAAGCGAAATTAGCACAAGAATACGGTGCAGATGCATTGATGGATTTATCAACAGGTTCTGATTTGAAATTATTTAGAAAAAAAATCATGGATGCAGTAGATATCTGTATTGGAACCGTTCCTATTTATGAAGCAGGTGTTGTAACCCTTAACAAGAATAAGGAAATCATTGACATGGATCCTGACGATATCTTCAAAGCAATCGAAAATCAGGCAAAAGAAGGAGTTGACTTTATGACACTCCACTGCGGAATCACTAAAGACTTAGTTGAGAAATTAAAAGCAGCAAACAGGATGATGGGTATTGTAAGTCGTGGAGGAACATTCATGGCTTCCTGGATCAATCATAATGACATGGAAAACCCATTATATGAAAATTACGATTACCTTTTAGAATTATCTTATGAATATGACATTACATTATCATTAGGTGACGGTTTAAGACCAGGTTGTTTAGCTGATGCAAGTGATATCCCTCAAATTCAAGAGCTTGTAAACTTAGGAGGTCTTGTTAAAAGAGCACAGGATGCAAATGTTCAGGTAATGGTTGAAGGACCAGGACACATGCCACTAAATCAAATCAAGGCAAATATGGAAATCCAAAAAACCATTTGTCACGGAGCTCCATTTTACGTATTAGGACCTCTTGTAACTGATCTTGCACCAGGTTATGATCATATCACAGGAGCAATCGGAGGAGCAATAGCTGCATCTGCAGGAGCTAACTTCCTTTGTTATGTAACCCCTGCAGAACACTTATCACTTCCAAGCTTGGAAGATGTTAAAGAAGGAGTAATTGCATCAAAAATAGCTGCAGAAGCTGCAGATGTTGCTAAAGGTCTTGAATCTGCATGGACTCAGGAACGTGCAATGGCAAAAGCAAGAAAAGAATTTGACTGGGAAAAACAATTTAGTCTCGCACTTGACAAATCCAAACCAAGAACATACCGTGAAAAATGTGGACTTGATGACAATGAAATGTGTGCAATGTGCGGAGAATACTGTGCAGTTAAAATAGCTAAAGGCGATTTCTAATGAAATATCAAGAATTAGTAGATGTTTACTCAAGTCTTGAGGCAACAACCAAAAGGCTTGAAAAAACACAAATCATTTCAGATTTTCTAAAAAAATTAGATGAAGAAACCATTGAAAAAGTTGGACTTTTGATTTTAGGAGTTGTATTTCCGGCTTGGAGTTCAGAAGAGATTGGTATTGGTGGAAAATTAGTTGAAAGAGCAGTAGCTGAAGCTGTTGGAACAACACAGGCTGCAGTAGAAGATGCTGTTCGTGACGAAGGAGATATTGGTCTTGCATGTATTAAATTATATGCTAAAAAAACCCAGATGACATTCTTCTCACAGCCATTGACAATTGATTTTGTATTCAACAGCTTACGTAAATTATCACAAATTAAAGGTTCACGTTCTACTAATCGTAAAATTGCAGTTATTTTAGAATTGTTAAGCCAAGCAAGCCCAACAGAAGCTAAATACTTAACCCGTACAATAACAGAGGAGTTAAGAATTGGTGTAGGAGATGGAGTAGTTAGAGATGCAATTGCACAGGCATTCAACATTGATAAAAAAGTTGTTGAAAGAGCACAGATGCTTACAAATGACTTTTCCGTTGTTGCAAGAACTGCAAAAGAACAGGGAAGTGCCGGTTTAGAAAAACTTAACCTTACTCCAGGAAATCCGGTAAAACCTATGCTTGCTCAGCTTGCACCACCTCTAGAAGAGATTATTCCGGAGATGGGGATGGCAATTTGTGATACCAAATATGACGGTATCAGACTCCAGGTTCACAGATCAAATGATGAGATTAAAATCTTTACAAGAAGGCTTGAAAACATCACACACGCTCTTCCAGAGATTGTTGAGTTATTTGATGAACACTTACCTCATGATGATTATATTGTGGAAGGTGAAGTTATTGCAACAAGAAATGGAAAACCTCTACCTTTCCAAAACATCCTTCACAGAGTTAGAAGAAAACATAATGTTGAAGAAGCTATTGAAAATGTTCCTTTAAAAGTATACCTGTTTGACGTAATGTATTATCAAGTTCCAATGATTGATGAGCCTCTTAAAAACAGAAGAAACATTCTTGAGTCTATTGTGGATACTTCTGTTGATGAGATGAATTTAAGTACAATGAAAATAGGAACTCCTGACAATATTGACGAGATTCAACAGCTATTTGAAACCTCAATTAGAGATGGTCACGAAGGAATTATGATTAAAGACGCTTATGAACCATATATTCCAGGTCTTAGAGGTAAAAAAATGCTTAAATACAAAGCAGAACCTGAAACACTTGATATGATCATTATTGGTGGAACCTATGGAATTGGAAAAAGAGGAGATTTCGTTGGGTCTTATTTAGTTGCACTTAGAGATGAAAACAACGAGTTTAAAAGTGTAGCATATGCTGCAACTGGTCTTGACGATGCAACATTGGAATATTTAACCAACAAGATGAAAGAACTTGAGATTTCAACAAAAGGACGTGAGATTATTGTTGAACCGAAAATTGTTTTAGAAATCGCATTTTCTGAAATCGTTGAATCACCAGAATACGAAACAGGATATTCCTTAAGATTCCCTGTTGTTAAAAATATAAGAAAAGATAAAGGTCCAATGGATGTGGACACTGTTGAGAGATTAATTTCCATGTATAATACTGGAAATTAAATCTCCGGTAATTTTTTAACCTTAGTTATTACTAATCTTGTAACAGGATATATGATGATTTCATAACCTGTTTTAAAGATTGCCTGAACCACAATCATCACAATTAATGCTTCTAAAGGCATAGTACCTAAAAAACCAATTGTAATAAATATTAATGCATCAAGACCTTCACCAAACAATGTTGAAACAACACATCTAAAAAAGAGTTTTTTTTCATCCCATTTTTTAAGATAAACCATTACTTTTGCATTAACCAAAGATCCGACAAGATATGCTGCAAAACTAGCTATTAAAAGTCTTAAAGTTGAACTTAAAACTATGCTAAAAGCCTGTGAATTTTCAAAAAATACTGGTGCTGGAAGCCAGATAGTTATATTATAACAAATAACAGCAACAAGATTCATGAAAAATCCAAGTAAAATAACTTTACGTGCCTTATTATAGCCGTAAACTTCTGCAAGCACATCATTGACAATGTAGATTACTGGAAAAATGATTACTGCACAAGGTAGAGTAAATGAGAAGAAATCAAATGTTTTACCTGCAGTAATATTTGATACAATCAAACATGCAGTAAAAATACCTGTCAAAATTGCATACAATTCTGTTTTTGTTAAATCTTCAAACATAAAAACTATTATATTTCCCATATTAGATAAATTTTACAAATTAAAATCCTATCAGGTATTTAATTTTAAAAATATAATTAAAAAAGCATGGAAATTACTGATGAAAAATTATTGAGAATTGCACTAATAACTGCATTAATCGGAATAATCGGATTAATTCTGTTTACACCATCAATTGAAGTTAAAAAAGTGGACATTAAAGACATTACAAGGTCAATGATTGATGAAAAAGTATCAATCCAGGGAGTAATAACTGATATTGCACAGTCAAGTTCAAAAACAAACTACTTTTTAACAATAAGTGATGGAAAAGCCAAAATCACGTTAATCATCTTTGAAAAACAGGTATCTGAAATTACATCAAGAAATTTGGATATTGAAGATTTTGAAAACAACAAAGTGGAAGTTGTAGGGACAATAACCGAATATAAAAACGATTTGGAATTGATATTATCAAGTGGTGACAGTCTTAGAATTATTAATTAACAAGATATTTATTTAAAAAAATTCAGATATAGTATCTAATTAATTAAAAAAGGAATTAAATTATGGCTACTAAAAAAAGATTATTTGGAACTTTTGGAGTTAGAAGAACTGCAAATGATGTTTTAACTCCCGAGTTTGCAACAAGATTAGCAGCATGTTATGGAAGTGTTGTTAAAGGTAAAATCGCAGTTGGTGCAGATACAAGAACCACTAGCCAAATGTTAAAAGATGCAGTTATAGCAGGTTTACTCTCAGCAGGTTGTGATGCTGTAGATTTAGGAACATTACCAACCCCTGCTGTTCAATATGCAGTAAGACAGTATTATGATGGTGGAATCATGATTACTGCTAGCCACAATCCACCTAAATTTAACGGACTTAAATTCTTAGACGAGTTTGGTATTGGACTTCCAGACGATATTGAACTTGAAATTGAAAGTCTTTATTTTGACAGCGAACCAATAAGAGCACACTGGAGCGAGATTGGTGAGAAATACACTAATGAAAATATTATTGAAGAATACATTCACACTGCAATGTCTCATGTTGATGTTGATGCAATCAAAGAAGCTAACTTAAAAGTAGTTATTGATACTGGATCAGGTGCAGGTTCATTTACAGCACCATACTTGGCAAGAGAACTTAGATGTGACGTAACTACTCTTAACTGCCAGGCTGACGGATTTTTCCCAGGTCGTGACCCAGAACCAATTGAAGAAAACTTACAGGAACTCATTTCTGTTGTAAAAGAATTAAATGCAGACATTGGTCTTGCTCATGACGGTGATGCTGACAGAACCATTTGTATTGATGAAAATGGTGCTTTTGTTTTAGGAGACAAGACATTTACTTTAGTTGAAAAGCAAATGCTTAAAGAAAACAATGGTGGAACAATCGTAACAACCGTTGCAACCTCACAGGCTATTTACGACATTGCTGAAGAGTACAACGGAGAAGTTATTGCTACTGCTGTTGGAGATTTACTTGTAGCACGTAAATTAAAAGATACTGACGGTCTTTTCGGAGGAGAAGAAAACGGTGGTTTAATTTTCCCAGAATTTGTTTACGGAAGAGATGCTGCCCTAACAGTAGCTAAACTTTTAGAAATAATTGCAAAAGAAAAGAAAACATTATCACAGTTAGTATCTGAATTACCAGTATACTACTCAGCTAAAATGAAAACTGAATGTGCTGATGATTTAAAAGAAGAAGTAATGAACAGCATTGCTGATGAAGTTAAAAAGACCACTGATTATGAACTTGACACTACAGACGGTGTTAAAATATTCAAAGATGGTGGTTGGGTAATTATTAGACCTTCAGGAACAGAACCTATATTTAGAAGCTATTCTGAAGGAAATTCCCAAAAGCAAGCTGATGAAATGGCCGCTTGGGGAATTAGCTTAATAAAAAAATATGTAAATTAAATTTTATTTGAAAGTTCTTGGACGTCAATTGTTGATGGACAATCCTCACTTAACCAGTGTTTGGAACATGAAACATGGTTTAACAATACACATTGAGGAGGAATTCCCATACCTGCTGACTGATAACCTCCAGATATGAGGTTTAAAACACAGGTAACACCAATGATACCAAGTTCTTCTAAATCTTTTTTTGTTGCTCCTTTTAGTGAGTCGGAATTATGTCCAATAAGATATAATTCATGTGGGAAATCTTTAGCTATTTTATACACATTACAATTTTTATTACACCCCACACATGTTGGACCAAGAGGAGTATCTTTTGCCCTGCACTTATCTTTTAATATTGTCATACATGAAGGTAGAAGTAATGCCTTTCTTTTTCTCAACTGAAAATCTGAACGAAAGATTCTATTCATTAAATTAGCTCCAAGCATGTTTAAATAATATAGTTCCACAGGACTGTTAAAAAATATTATATCTTCTTTCATTTTATGAGTACCATCATTCATTGTGAAATAGTCTTCAAATCCTAGTGTATATGAAGCAAGATATTTATGTGAATTTTTAAAAAACCACTCGGATAACTGCCCACATTTTTCAAAGAAATCTGGTGAAATATTGTTTTCATACTTTCTTAAATGTGGCAATTGATAAACAAAATCTCCAGTAGCTTCTAAATAGTCAAACAACAATGTTAAATTATATTTATTCAAATCAAAGTCATTTTCACCATTATCTTTTGAAAATTCTTTTGTAAGTAACATTCCTCTTACATCATCAATCAAATCTTTGCTCATTTTAGACTTATTTCTCAAACTTGACAATGTTGCAAGTACATCATGAGATCTTTTAGATAAAATCAATGCATCTTTTTTGTAGACTTCCCAATAAACACCAATAAGTAGCAACTCAAGCATTTGTGATAAATCATCAATACCTAAAGTATTTGAAAATTTAATAAAATCCTCTGCAAAATCATTGACATCTATATAGTAGTCATCTTTTATTTGGTATGGAAGTGGACAATCCATTAAATCATCACAGCCTTAAGAATAAAGTTAACATGTTCTTCTGATTGCTTGAATAATTCATCCAAATCTTCATCTGGGAAAGAGTTATTTTGAATGAAAATCTCCATTAACAAAAACATAGGATATGCATAGTATTCTCTTGCCAACATTGCCGGATCAAATTCATCTTTAACAATTCCATTTTCAATTAACTTGTCAAAAATTGAAGTCCAAAACTCCAAAGGTTTTTGAAAAAGAAAATCATAGAAATACTCAGCAATACTATCATCATGATACATTTGAATAAATAAAAGTCTGAGAATTTTCATTGCCTTTTCATTTTTAAGCTGCTGTCTAAACATACCTGAGCCGGTTTTATAGAATAATAAAGGATCTTTTTCTAATAATTCATCCATAAGTGCTTCATCAGCATCATAAATTATAAGTTGATTTTGAAAAGTTTTTAGGATTTCATCTAAAATAGCTTGTTTTGAAGGATAGTGATTATAAATTGAACTTTCCTTAATACCTACTTCACGGGCTATTTGTCTTACAGAGGTGTTGTTAAATCCTTTTTGTGAAAATAATTCGAGTGATACATCAAAAATTTTTTCCTTAGTATTTCTCTGTGTCATAACTAATAGTTAGTATTCAAAATATATAAAACTAACGTTAGTTAGTTAAATCTATTAAAAAAATATAATTAGAATAAGTTAAGGATTATTAAAAAAAATAAATACTAGGTTGTGGAGATTAATCCAAACCCTATTTAAGTTTAAATTTTATTTTCTTCTTCTAATAGATACAGGGATAAGTAAAAGAGCTAATAAAACAGCAACTAAAGGATTACCAATAAAAGTTAATTTTTTAGAATTACTAATTGTGGAAGAACCAGTATATAAACAAGACAAATAGATAGTATCACCATCACTAGCTGAATCAATAGCATTTTGAATATCAGCAAAGGTCTGGCCTGCAGGAGTAATAGTAGCACCTAATAATTCAGGATTTGCTGCGGCTTGTAGATTAAAGTTAGCGTTATCGTTTTCAATAGCTGAAGCTCCAAGACTATCAGAGCTTACAGATAATTCGTCCATCTATTCTGAGATATATCAGTTGAATTTAAAGAAAAATCGGCAGAGTTATCACTAGCAGAGACGAAAGACATCCCAAGTACTAGAGATAGCACTAGCGTAAATATCATTATTTTTCTTTTAGACAACATAATAAATCACCAATACATTTTCAAAAAACCATTTAAACAAAAAATTATTAAAAATTTAATAAGATGATGCAAATAGCATTATTAAAAAATGTACATTATCATATCTTTATACTATACTATATAAACATACATATTATCGCCTAAGGATTATTCTATAGGCTAAAAAAACAATATTCAGTGTTTTTTAAAAATATCTGGATAATACTTAATTGTAATAAAATATGATAAAAAAATATTATAATAATTTGCAATAACACTAAAAAATATTAAATTAAGAAAAAATAATTGATTTTTCAAAAATAAAAAAAATAAAGAAAACATCAAAAAACACACACTGCATGTATACAAAATAGTTAACATATGGTAGTTTTTACAAATTTTAAAAAAAGTAAGTTTAGAGATATTCTAAACATTCCTCTTTTAAGAAAAATGCATCCTCATTATCAGGACTTCTAAGTAATACCCTATTAAAACTGTCAACTGCTTCTTCGAATTTTCCAAGTTCCATTAAAACAACACCTTTGTTTAGTAAAAAATCAATATTATTTTTTTCCAAAGAAATTGCTTTATTAAAACAATCTAAAGCATCGTCAAGTTTTCCAATATCAATATAAGCATTACCCATTCTGTTAATAGCTGCAGCATCCATTTCTGAATCATCCAAACAAACTTCAACAGCTTTATTGAAAGATTCAATAGCTTCTTCAAGCATTCCCATATCAGTTAAAAGGTTTCCACGGGAATTCCACACTTCAGGATTTTCACTGTCAATTACTATTAACTTATCATAAACCTTTAGAGAGTCTTCATATCTTCCAAGCATTTCAAAGATAAATCCTCTCCAATAAAGAACAATTGGACTGCTTGGACGGTAGTTATAAGCAATATTACTTACCTTTAAAGCTTCGTTAATGTTTCCTGAGTTTAAAAGAGCAATTGCCTTGTTGTTTAGGATGTAAATGTTGTCAGGTTCAATCATCAATGCCTTATCATAACACTCAATAGCATCCATAAACCTGCCTAGCCTTGATAGGTTATCTCCCTGCTTATTTAACAAATAAACATCATGAGGATCCAATCTCAAAGCAGCATCATAACACATTGTGGATTTGTCAAATTTACCGCTGTCAAAGAGAATATCTGCTCTTTTGGAAATCATTGCTTTTTCATCGATTTTATCTCCTTTCCAGTCATCGATAGGGATTTTTTCAAAATATATTATTTGAAATTTTTCCAAAGGATCGATACGCCCACCATACATCTTTTTAAATTCTTTTAACATTTCTTTAGAATCTTTAAAGCCTTCCTGGCGAGCTATTTCATCATTACCATCAAGTTCACTAAAGGAGATATCTTCGATTTGAGTAACAAAAGCTTCAAAAATTTTCATTTTTTCTTTTGATACTAAATTCCAGTAACAATAAAGCCTGTCTCCGACTTTAAGAGGTGTTTTCCATGCTTTACGTATAGTTCTAGTTTTTTTACCAGTGATAACATCAATATCGTTACTTGAAAATGATAAAATAGGCATGATACACCTCAATTAATTACTTGTTCTCCGAATTCTGCTGATTTAATTTTCACAATACCGTCAAAATATGGTTTTATTTCACGGGCTAAATTTTCCAAATCATGTGGATTTGGAACTCTAACTTTTTCCAAATTAGGGTCTAATACGTTTTTATTTCTAAATTGCTGAATAGTATAAACATCTGCTTGGATTTCATCTACTAAATGATAAATGTCTTTTTTTGTGTGTAGTGTTGGAACGTAAGTTGTTCTTATTTCTAAGTGCACTCCAGACTCGTTTATTAAATTCATTGATTTTTTAACGTTAAAACCCACATTTGCACCAGTAATTTTTTTATACTTTGGAAATGTTGTTTTAACGTCTAATGAAACATAATCAAGTAAATCTAAATCTAATATCTTTTTAAGATTGTCTGGATAAATTCCGCTAGTGTCTAGTTTTGTTTTTAATCCAATTTGGCGAACATATGTTAATATTTCTATTACTGCGTCAACTTGTAGTAATGGCTCTCCGCCAGAAATAACAACAGCATCCAAAAAGTCAGCTGAAAAATCAATTTCCTCTTTTATTTTATCAAAAGACCATTCGGTATTGTCTTCTAGAAGTTCTACATTATGACAATACCTACAAGCTAATGGGCATTTGGACATGAAAATAACTAATGACATATTTCCATGAAATTCAACAGAAGAAATAACTGTTCCACCTATATACATTACTCTAAAACCTCTTTTAGGATTTCAATGAACTTCTTGTCTTCTTCAAGAGTACATATACTAATCCTAATCCAAAATTCATCTAATCCTTTAAATGAAGTACAATCCCTTACAATAATACCTTTTTTCATAAGTTCTAATGCAAGTTCGGCTGCAGTAAAACCTGTTTCTTTTATGTTAATTAACATGTAATTTGATTTAGACGGATATACGAAAAGTCCATCGATTTTTGAAATCTCATCATATAAGAATTGTCTTGATTCAATACCTTTTTTAATTGAATTTTCAATGTATTCAGTGTCTCTTAAAGTATTTAGAGCAGCTACAAATGATAATTTAGTTAAAGAAAATACTGGTTTTATTCTGTGCATATACTCAATAATTTGAGAGCATGCAAGACCGTAACCAATTCTCATTCCTGCAAGTCCTAAAACTTTTGAGAAGGTACGAATAATGAAAATATTATCAAATTCGTTGATTAAGTCCTTGTTGGTAACTTCAGCGTATTCAAAGTAAGCTTCATCAATAACGATTAATATATCTGGGTTTTTAGAAGCAATGTCAATAAATACTTCTCTGTCAATTAAAGTACCGTTAGGATTGTTTGGACTGCACAAGAAAATCATTTTGGTTTTTTCAGTTATTGCATCATAAATAGAATCAACGGCGAGTTCGTTTTTCTCAACGTCCCATCTTGCATAAACCGGATTTGCGCCGTATTGTTTGAGTAAGTATTCATAATACATATAGGAAGGGAGGGGAACAATAAATTCATCCCCTTCGTCAATAAATGTTTTTGCTAAAACATCAATGATTTCATCAGCACCATCCCCACCAATAATCACCTGAGAATCATCTACTCCAGAATATTTAGCTATTTCTGATACTAATTCACCTAATTGTGATTCTGGGTATCTGTTAATAGCTGCAATTTCTTTAGCAACCGCTTCCATAGCTTTTGGAGATGGACCCCATGGATTTTCATTAGATCCTAATTTAATAATGTCCTCTTTTTTCAATCCGAAATCCTGTGCGATTTCATCTTGGGATTTACCTGGGACATATGAATCCATTTCCTCTACAATTTTTCTTGCTTTCATAAATTAGTCTTCCTTATACTGTTTGGAAAGTTTTACGTAATTATCTGCATTATTTTGAATCAATTGTACTTGTTCGTCGGATAATTGTTTAATAGCTTTAGCAGGAACACCAATAATTAAACTGTTTTCTGGGAATTCCTTACCTTCACTTACAACAGCACCTGCTCCAACAATAGAGTTTTTAGAGATGTGTGCTCCATCAAGTACAGTAGCATTCATTCCAACTAATACATTATCATCAATTTTACATCCGTGTACAACTGCTCCGTGACCGATAGATACGTTTTCTCCGATTTCAACTGGGAAGTCTTTAGTACAGTGGACTACACAGTTGTCTTGAACATTGGAGTTTTTTCCAATGGTAATAGAGTCAGTATCTCCTCTTAATATAGCTCCATGCCATATAGATACGTTTTCACTTAATTCAACATCACCAAATACTTGTGCACCAGGGCATATTACAATAGAGTCTTCAATATGTTCCATAATATCGCCTCATTCTTTTTTCTCATTTTTATCTTGAATAATATGATCTTGTTTTATTAATACTCTTGTATCAGAAGGTACGTCATCATATAATAAAACTCCAGAACCAATAGTAGCATTATGACCTACTTTCACACCAGGTGAGAAACTGGAGTTGATTCCGGTTTTAACAGAGTCTCCAATGATTGAACCGAATTTACGTCTTCCACTGTCAATCATTTTGTCTTTAATTTTTGTTTTGACGGATTTATTGTCAAAACGTAAGTTTGCAATGTTGGTTCCTGCTGCAATATTACAGTTAGAACCAATTACAGAATCTCCAACATAGCTTAAGTGGCTGACATTGGTATTTTCCATAATTATTGAGTTTTTGATTTCAACAGCATTTCCAACATGCACATTGTCACCAAAGTAAGAATTACCACGGATATAAGAATTAGGACCTATATCACAGTTTTTACCAATGTAAACATTACCTACGATGTATACACCAGCTCTAATTACACTGCCTTCGTCCAAGAAGATTTCTCCGTGAATATGAGCTCCTTCTTCAATTTCACCTTTAATTTCAGTTTTAAGGTTTTTAATTAGCTCTTCATTAACTTCAATTAATTCCCATGGGCGACCAACATCAATCCAGTCTTTATCAGTCTTGTGACCCATTACATTTTTACCATCTTCAATTTGCATGGTTAATGAATCAGTAATTTCATATTCGCCTCTTTGGGAAACTTCAGTTTTCTCAATTTTATCAAATATGTCTTCATTAAAGATGTAGATTCCTGCATTTACCAAATTACTTGGTGCTTCTTCTTTTTTAGGCTTTTCTACAATACTTTTAATATGACCTTCATCAATTTCTACAACACCAAATGCAGATGGATCTTCAACTTCAGTTAAAAGCATCAATGTATCTGGTTTTAAATCATCGTATTTATTGATAAAATCACTGATAATTTCATCATCTAAGATAATATCTCCGTTTAAAACAATTAAACTATCTTCGATGAAATCTTTTCCGTAGGAGATTGCATCAGCAGTACCTAAGAAATCTTTTTGCCTTTTATAAGTGATATTAACACCAAATTCACTACCGTCACCGAAATAGTTTCTAACCATTTCTTCTTTGTAGCGAACAATAAGCAAAATATCTGTAATGCCGTTTTCTCTTAATGATTCTATGTTATATTGCATAATCGGTTTTCCAGCAACCGGCAACATAGTTTTGGGCTTGGTAAGTGTTAATGGTCTCATTCTGGACCCTTCACCAGCACATAAAATAATTGCTTTCAAATTATTACCCCCTAAAATTTTTTCAATATTATGATTTATATTTAACTTGTTCCTTATTAATTAAGTTTTGCTAAAATAAGCTAATTATAGGGAAAAATAAAGAAAAAAAGAAAAAGAGTTTGAAGAAAAGATTTCTTCATAAGTTTTCAGTAATGATTTTTGCACAAATATCTTTAATTTCTTCTGCTCTTTTTGCATCACGAGATTCTAAAGTTATTCTAATGTAGTCTTCAGTTCCGGAAGGTCTTACAAGTACCCAACTGTCATCTGCAAAGGTTAATCTAACTCCGTCAAGAGGGTTTACTTCAACAATATCGTCAAATGCAGAGGTAAGTAATTCTTCCATGTTTTCCATTACTTTAATTTTAGCTTCACTAGAACAGGTTATTTTCTCACGGATATTCGGATAGGATGGAATTGAATCTAATAATTCAGATAATTTACCGTCTCTTGAGACGATTTCAGCCATTCTTAAACCTGAAAGGATTCCGTCTGGACACATACAAAAGTCTGGGTGTAACCATGTTCCAGAAGGTTCTCCACCAAAGCTTGCATCTTTTTCAATGATTGCTTCAGCAACGTTTACATCACCTACAGGAGTTCTAATGACATCTCCTTTTACAGATTCGTCCATACATAAACCTGCATCAACGGTTGTTACAATATCTCCGTCAAATTCTTTTGAAATTAATGCTAAAAGTGAGTCGAATGGTGAAACATTACCTTTTTCATCAACAGTAATCATTCTGTCTGCATCACCGTCGTGAGCAATTCCCAAATCTGCTCCAATAGCCACTACAGTTTTCATTAAGGTTTGTAGGTTTTCTTCATTAGGTTCTGGGTTTCTTCCAGGGAAAAATCCGTCCGGTTGAGAGTTAAGGGTTGTAACTTCACATCCTGCTTTTCTAAATACTAAAGGTGATATTTCGCTTCCAGCACCGGATGCACAGTCAATTACAACTTTTAAACCTTTTTTAATATCAACCATGTCAACTAAATCATCGACGTATTCACCTTTGATTTCGTTGTTAACACTTAATTTACCTACTTTGTCCCATGTTACTGAGATATAATCTTTATTTGCATATATTTCTTCAATAGCTGCTTCCTGTTTAGAAGTATATGCCATTCCGTTTTTATTCCATAATTTGATTCCGTTATATGGGGACGGATTGTGGGATGCAGTTAACATTATACCTGCATCTGCATTGAGTTTTTCAGTAGCATAACCAACTAATGGAGTTGGAACCATACCAATTTTTATAACGTTAATACCACTTTCAAGTAAACCTGCACAAATTGCCTGATCAAGCATGTGGTTGGTTGTTCTTGTATCATAACCTAAAACAACGCTTCCAGAATTGCCTAAATAGTAAGCTAAGGATTTTCCAACATTTAATGCAAGTTCACAGGTTACTTCCAAGCCAACTTTTCCTCTAATTCCAGAGGTTCCAAATAGTTTTTTAGCCACCATGATATCACCTATGCACCGAATTTATGAGCATAATTCATTAAATCCATCATAATATTCATTACATCTGCGCCTCTGATTCTGTTAAGTCCTCCTTTAGCACAAGCTACTTCTGAGAATTCTTTAACGTCATCTACTCTTACTTCAGGACCTCTGATAAGAACAGGTACAGGGTCTCCTGAGTGGTTCATTACTGAAATAGGAGTTGAGTGATCAGCAGTTAAGTAAATATATACATCTTCAAGTTTCATTAATTCACTCATAATAACTCTGTCGACTTTTTCTATGAATTCTTTTTTCTCTTTAGTTTGACCGTCGTGGCCTGCTTCATCTGCTCCGTCGATGTTTACTAAAAAGAAGTCATGTTCAGAGTTTTTAACTTGATCTACAATAGTATCACGAATGTTTTCAAGGTTGGTATCGATTCCACCAGTTACATCTTCCATTTCGATGATGTCCATTCCTGCAAATCTTCCAATACCCATAATGAGTCCGGTTTCTGCAATACATGCTGCGTTTACGCCGTATTTTTCGTTGATTGATTCAACAACAGGAACTTCTCCTGCACCACGAGGAATTACGATGTTTGCTGGAGGTTCGCCTTCTTCAATTCTTTTTAAGTTAACTGGATGGTCTTTAACCATTTCGTAGGTTTTAACTACTAATTTATTTAAGATATCTGCAGTTTTTTTAGCTTCAGGAGTGTCGTCTAAAGGTTTTACTTGTTTAGGTTTGTTTCCTTCTACTTTAGGATCAGCGTCACTTACTTTTCCTGAAAGTCCTTCTCCTCTTAAAACCAATACTGCTCTGTGACCAGTTGATTCTTTGAATATTACTTTGATTTCAGGATAGTCTTCTAAAACCATTTTGTTTAATTCTTCAACGATTTCTTTGGTACCTTCTTTGATTCTTCCAGCACGTCTGTCAGTTACAATTAAATCATCATCTGTGGTTGAGAAATTACATCTAAATGCAATATCGCCAGGAAGAACATCTACGCCTACACCATTTGCTTCAAATGGACCTCTTCCAGTATATACTTCATATGGATTGTAACCTAAGATTGAAAGGTGTGCTGTGTCACTTCCAGGAATAATTCCAGGAGCAATTGAATCCATAATACCAGTAATTCCTTCTTCAGCCATTTTATCCATATTAGGAGTGTTAGCTGCTTCTAAAGGAGTTTTATTACCTAATTCTTTAATAGGACGGTCACCCATACCATCCATGATTAAAATAAGTCCTTTCATAAATATCACCTATAATTCATACTATAGTAATTTTTATTTTTAATAAGTTAAATAATTATTTAAAAAAAAGTTAAATTAATAAAATTCCAACAATAGCTCCAAAGATTGTTGCAAGTAAGTTAACATGCTCATTTGTAATCCAGCCCCTATTTTCAAAAAGAGCACCTAAAATACTGTCACCAAAACAACCAATAGTTCCGGAAACTAAAGCAACAACGATTGATGAAACCGGATTTGGAACTATACCTAAGAAATAAGCTGCAATACCAATAACAACTGCACCAGCCATACCTGATACGGTACCTAAAACTGAAACTGCACCATTTGTTCCAGGATCTACTTTTTGTAAGGTAGTAATTAAGCGAGGATGAGCATCTAAAACACCTATTTCAGAAGCTAAGGTATCTGTAGTTGCTGTTGAAATAGCTCCAATAAATCCCCCTACCAAAGGAGAGTAAAAGCCTCCAAATGCTGCCATAAAACAAGCCACAACACCATTGGAAATAACATTTTTAGAAGTCCTTCTTCCTTCAAATTCTCCTAAAGATAATTTATATTTTCTAGAGAATTTAGTAGCAACCAAAGACATGACGAGAAATATAACAATTAACAACAACCAGTTGGCTCCTGCTGAAAAAATAATCACAATGCCCATAAGGACCATTACAAGAGAACCAAATAAATCCAATGATTGTCTATTGTATGTAATGAAACCTAAAACAAATAGAAGTATTACATATGCCCAGTTAATCATTAACCCATCCATTTTATCACAATAATATGTATTGTTTAAAATTCTATAAATAGGTTACTTAAATTTAATGAAAAAAATTAGTTAAAATAAAAAAAGAGAAATGAAAAGTAATCCTATTTGATTACTTTACTTTTGATAATTTCCACTCTTTTAAGTGGGTAGATTTTTTTAGCGTTGTGATAAATTTCAGAAGCTAATTTACCGGTTACAACACTTTTTATTAAATCATCGAAAGATTTTTCAGCTGCTGCTTCAACGAGTAAATCTTCGATAACTTTTCTCATGTATCTTTGTTGGGAAGATTTAGCTCTTCTTACAGTTACAGCGAGAACTTGAAGTTTTACTTTACGTCCATCTTTAGTAGTTGCGATGGTAGAAGCATCGATTCTGGAAGTTCCTCTTCTAATCATACTTCTTACGTAATCAGTAGTGGTTTTGTGTCCGGTGAATTTAGTGTTTGCAACTTCACCTGCAACGTTATCAATTTCAAATCTGAGTTTGATGTATTGTTTTGAGAAGTCTCCGGTTAATTCTCTCATAGTAACTTCTACTCCTCTACCAATGAGAAGTTCTGGATCTTTTGCTGGAGTTTCTCCGATTTCTTTATCTTCAAAGTTCACTGGGGTTTTAATAGTATACCAGGATTTTTCTTTCCATGTATCACGTACTCTACGTCTTGCTTTTGCTTTTGCCATTATATCGACCGTTTTTAATTATATATTATATAGTAATTTAGCGTTACGCCATTAAAATTTTATGAATAGTCTTTAAATTAAGTTTAACACTTAAACTAAATTGTAAAATAGGTTTCCAATAATTATACATTTACAATCATTAATTCGACTATTATGATATATTCTCTGCTTAATTTAAGAGAATACAGTTAATTAAGTTTTAATTTATAAAATCCGCCCATAAAGGTTGTTATTAGTTATTTTTTTCATAATATATAAAGATTTTTGAAATTGTAAAAATAAGTTAAATTTTTTATAAAAATTAAAAATAAATAATATTATAAATTATTTATTTCATCGATAGACAAGCCAGTTACTTTGCTAATCTCCTCAATTGAATACCCACCATCCAAAAGATTTTTAGCTATTTTACGAGTAGCTTTAGCCTTACCATGTTTAATTCCTATTTTTTCTCTTTCATTTTTGGGTAAAAATTTATCTGCAAACATATATTGAATATTTGTAATATTTTCTTTTTGTTCGAACGAAATTGAGTTTATACCAAATACAATATCAAAAGCATCACTAATAACATCAAAATGACGACGATTACTTCCAAACAACAAAATTAAAGATAGATTACAACAATCCAATGAATTAATCCCAATATTATTTTCTATTTTATTATAAATATTACTTAAAATTTTATCTGCATCATGTTGTTTAAACAAAAACCATTTTGGAAAAAAGTCAGTTGATTGCATTAAATTGTCAATATGTTCTCTAGACAAATCCATTCCAGAGTATACAATCAAAGATTTCACAGTTTTGTTTGTATTATACTGTAGTGCAGCCGAATAATATTTAATCATATTCATAGTACTTTTTTCAGGAACTGATGTTTGAAATTCAATATTCAATAGAGTACCATCATCTAAAAGATAAATCACATCATCTTGAAATTGTTTAGAATACAATCCCTTAACTTCACTACCCATACCAATTAATTGAGAAAATCCTTTAATATTTTTTCGAGCAACCTCTCTTAAAATATCAACATCATCTTTTAACTCCCTATACATACCCATCACTAGTTAAGTAAATATTATGAAGTTATTTTATTAATTAAAGTACTTAAAATACTTAGTTTTTAAAATAAAAGAATTGTAATCAATTAAAAAAATTGTTTTAAAATAAAAAAAGAGAAAATTAGTTATGCATGAAGTTATAATGATCAATGTATCTTTGCAATACTTCATCAATTGTACCTTCATCCATTACAAGTTTTATACCAACTTCGTTAGCTAAAACCTTGGTTTTAAATCCATATTGAACAGAAATCAAAACATCACAGTCACTGCAAGCTTTAATAACTATATTTCCCTGATGTTTTGAGTTATCATCGATTTCAATATCTCTTTTTTCAACGAATTTAACATTATCGTCCACATAATCATATATGCAGACAGATTTTGCTTTTCCAAGATGTAAATCAACATTTACACCATCAGAAGATACAACTGCTAATCGCATAATTTAACCTCTATACTTCAGCACCATCTAATGCGTGGCGACATGCACACTCAGGTGCGTCTTCAGCATTTTTAATAAAGTTATAAATCAATTCAAGTAATTCTGATTCTTTTTGACTAACCATTTCAAATACTTCATCGATGGTTAATATGTCATCAGAAATACCTGCAGCATAATTGGATACTATACAAATTGAGTTATAGCAGATTCCTCTTTCACGAGCAAGGCTAACTTCAGGAACTCCAGTCATTCCCACTAAATCTCCTCCAAGCATTTTAAACATTTTAATTTCAGCCGGAGTTTCAAAACGTGGTCCTTCTGTACATACGTAGGTTCCACCTAAAATTACATCACCGGATTTTGCCAAAATATCTCTTAATGTTGGACAATATGGTTCGGTAACATCAATGTGAACTACTTTGTCTTCATAGAAGGTTTTTGCTCTGTTTTGTGAGAAATCTAAAAAGTCATCAGGAATTACAAAGGTTCCAGGACCCATATCAGTATTCATTGATCCAACAGAGTTAGTAGCTATTATTTGAGTAACACCCACATTTTTTAAAGCATCAATGTTTGCTCTGTAATTGATTTTGTGTGGTGGGATTGAGTGACCTGCTGCATGGCGAGGAATAAAAGCAACAGTTTTGGAAAATATTTCCAAAATAGAGACTGTTACTTGCCCATAATCAGTTTCAACTATTTTTTCAACACATGAATCTGCTTTTTGGGTAATTTCGTATACTCCACTACCACCGATAATTCCAATCATATAATCATCCTTTGCAGACTGAAAGTGGTTTAACTTTAGCTACGAGTTTAGCAATACCAGTTTCGTCAGATACTCTAACTACGCTGTCAACATCTTTATAAGCACCAGGAGCTTCTTCTGCAATTACAGTTTTACTGGTAGCTTTGATTTTGATACCTTTTGCTGCTAAATCGTCAGTAATTTCATCAGGATCATAGTCTTTTTTAGCTTTGGATCTTGAGAGAACTCTTCCAGCACCGTGAGCGGTTGAACCGAATGTTTCTTCCATTGCTACATCTGTTCCGCATAAAACGTATGATGCAGTTCCCATTGTTCCAGGGATTAATACTGGCTGACCGACAGCTCTATATTTTTCAGGAACTTCTTCTCTTCCAGGTCCGAATGCACGGGTTGCACCTTTTCTGTGGACTAATACTTCTTCTTCACGGTTGTAGACTTTATGAGTTTCCATTTTTGCAATGTTATGAGCAACATCGTAGACAATATCCATTTCCATATCTTTTGCGGATTTTCCTAAGACTTCTTCAAAGGTTTCACGAACCCAGTGAGTCATCATTTGTCTGTTTGCCCATGCATAATTAGCTGCCGCAGCCATAGCTTGGATATAATCTTGTGCTTCTTTTGAGTCAAGTGGTGCGCATGCTAATTGTCTGTCATCAATATTAACTTTGTATTTTTTATAAGCTTTATCCATCACTCTTAAGTAGTCAGAACATACTTGGTGACCGCATCCTCTGGAACCTGAGTGAATCATAACTACAATCATTCCTTTTTCAAGGCCAAAGACTTTTGCTACTTCTTCATTGTAGATTTCATCAACAACTTGGACTTCTAAGAAGTGGTTACCTGAACCAAGAGAACCTAATTGTGGAATTCCTCTTTTTTTAGCTTTTTCAGATACAATGCTTGAGTTTGCATCAACCATTCTTCCGTTTTCTTCTAAAACATCCAAATCTTCAGGCCACCCATATCCATTATCAACAGCCCATTGTGCACCATAGTCAAGTACATCGTTGATTTCGTCTTCTTCTAGTCTTATTTTACCTTTACTTCCAACACCAGAAGGAATGTTTTTGAATAATTTTTCTGTAAGCTCATCTAAGCTGTCCTCGATATCTTCAACTTTTAAATTGGATTTGATTAATCTAACTCCACAGTTAATGTCAAATCCTACTCCACCAGGTGATACAATACCATTTCTTAAGGAAAATGCTGCTACACCACCAATTGGAAATCCGTAACCAAAGTGGATATCAGGAAGCCCAATAGAATATCTTTGAACTCCAGGAAGACAAGCTACATTAACGATTTGTTCAATAGCTCCATCTTCAAGTTCATCGAAGTATTCATCAGCAATATAAAATCTTCCAGAAGCTCTCATTTTTTTATTAAAAGATCCTGGAATCTCATAAACATTGTCTCTAACTTTTTTAATTTCATCTTTAATACTCATAAAAATCACAAAATTATTATGTTTTAATGTTTGTTTACAATATTATAAATAAAGTTTGCTTAAATTTAAAAAAAGTAAATTAATTATTTTCTAAATAATGAAGAAATTCCTGCAACAAGTAAAAAGATTGCACTTATTACATTAATGTATTCTGAACCTACAATTACAAACATTGTTGCAATTATAAATCCAATACCTGCAGTTTCATTATTCTTTTTAACATAGAAACTGGATATAATTCCTAAAAATGAAGCAGCAATAGCTACAAATCCTAAAAACGGAGTTGGAATATTGCCAAGTGCTCCTAAAAATAATAACATGGAACCGGAAAATAATCCTATAACCGATCCTACAATACCAAGCACCATTTCAAAATTTCTTGATACAATCCTAGTCCTTTTCATAATAGATAATATATTTTCATATTATTTATAGTATTATAAGTCAACAATAGCCCGGAGTTTTGCTGGTGTTGAATCTGAAACTTCCATCTTATGGAAGGTTATTGCTTTTATTTCTGAGTTTCTTGTGTGTTTATCCCAGTTAATTTCTTCTCCTTTTATTGTAGCTTTTAAAGAGAAGTTATCACCAATTTCAACACTAAATTCACTAAATAACATAAATTCAATTTCATGATAAAATAGAAGTTCTTCAAGATAATCATATAACATAGATACATTATCTTCTGAGGCTATTTCAAATGATATTTCTTTTGTTGGTTCAATATCATTAGTATCAGATATTATATTAAAAATAGCTAATCCTGCATTTTCAAAAGCTTCGTTTAAATCTTTTCCATATGCTTTAAAGCCAATGTCAGCAGTTACTTCAAAATATTCGAATTTTTCCATGATTTTACCTCAAAAATATTACTTTTCAAATGCTCTCTTACTCTTTTTTTATATTAGTTATTTAACAATCTTAAATATAGTGATTAACATGTTCGAAAATAATGACACCACAATTCAAGTAGATTTAAGGAAAAAAAGTAGTTTGAAAGAAGAAATCAACTATAAAAACATTGACGTTCAATCTTGCATGGTAGTGCTTGTAGTAATAGCAGCATTACTTTTATCTGTTATTTCTGTTGTTGCAGCTCAAAATCCATACTTGTTATAAATGGATTTTCCCTAATTTTAATACCAAACCCTAGCTGCACATTAGATTATACTGGCCTACCATGCAATAATCTAATGTTAACAGAAACTAATTTCATACAGGAAAAATTTAGATAGTATATTCCTCGGGGTTAAAACGCAATATAATTTCTCTAGAATTTCCTCTAACCCCTTTTCCTGTAAATTTGGTATCAACCAATCTGACAAATTCTAATTTGTCCAAAAGACGATTGAAAGATGCATAACTGGAATTTGTTTTTTGCTTATACATTTCAGCCAATTCACCAGCCCTGCAAACACCATCCCACTCAACAATTATTTTTAATAATTCTTTTTCAGAATCGTTTAGAGCATGCAAAGTTTCAGCAACATTAATTGAAACTAATGATTCAATAGCTTGGTCAAAATGTTCCTGGGTTATTTCACGGCTTGCATTTGCTTCTGCAAAGTTACCGCAGGATTTTAAAAGGTTAATTCCAACTCTCAAATCACCATTTTCATGAGTATACATTGCGATTTGTTCTAAAATATCATCAGGAAGTACTCCTGGGAAGAAACCTGCTTTTGCTCTGTCTCTTAAAATATCTTCAATTTCTGAGTATGAATAAAGTGGGAAGTGAATTTCTTGTGGAATAAATACAGAATTTACATTTTTATCAAATGCATATTTAAATTCCAAATCAGACAATATTGCAAAAATAGCTGTTTTAACTCCAGGATATTCTTCATAAGCTCTGAGCATATCATAGAATACTTTGTTTGCTGTTTTTGACTGGAATAAATAATTAACATCATCTAATGCTATAACAAGAGATTTATTGTTTTTTTGAAGATTTTGCATGATTTGATCATATATTCTTGAAAATGGAACTCCGGTTTCAGGTGGAACATGTCCAAACATTTTCTTATAGATTTGTGAAAATATTCCAAAACGAGTTGTGTGGAGTTGACAGTTAATATAAACACAAACAACTTTTTCTGTGTTCTTTTCAACAAGTTCAAATACTTTTCTTATTGCTGTTGTTTTTCCTGTTGCAGGTGATCCTAGAACTATAGCATTTGATGGCTGACCTCCAATCATTGCAGGTCTTATTGAAATTGCCATTGCCTCCATTTGTGTATCTCTGAAATTATAGTTTTGAGGCATATAATCCGGATCAAAAGCGTTTATATTTTGAAATAAACTTTCATCATACATTAAAATATCTTCAATTCCCATATTATCTAATTTTATTTTAAGTATTATTTATTATTATTCTAACAAGTTGACTACATCAACAGATTCGTTTTCAGCTATCCAATTTGTGAATTTCTCAGCATACATTAATTTTTTACGTTTAAACTCATCAGCCTCTTCGACATCTTCTTCAAGATTAGGTCTTGAGTATTTGGTAACCATATCTCCAAAGTCCATTCCTGCAAGAGTAATTTGGGATGCTCCAAGAGCTACACATAAAAATAGTGCTCTGTCACCATCGGTAAATCCTCCGAAGTTGTATAAGTTTCCAACAGGCTGAGACTGTGTTGTTCCAATTACACTGTCGAAATATGAAGGAAGAGTAGCTATTTTGTCCATATTATCTCCGTGAGCATGGATTGCAATATTTGCTCCTCTGATGTTTGCAAGAAGAATATCATCAAGGTTTCCATCTAAATCAGTGCAAACTATATCTGGAACTAATTTTTCTTCGATCATAGCAGTTGTTGCTCCGTCTGCTGAGACTAAAACGTAATCTTTTAAGTCATAGTTTTCTTTTAGAATTAAAATATGTTCTTTTAGAGATGGTCCTGCTCCAAATACGATGAATTTATCTGAAAAACCTACAATTTGTGATAACTCATCTAATGTAAGACATCCATGTGTTGATAAAATTTCATCGAGAAGTTTTGCTGATTCTTCGTCCCCACTTCTTGAAAATCCAAAATCATCGAGTATTTCTTCATAATATTTTTCCCAAAGCCCAAATTCCATATTTAAACCTCACTAACATAATTTATTAGCTTTTAATTTTAATATAATTTATTGATTATTTACAACATTAACCTTGTTTCCAGTCAAGTATTCGTATAAATTATTTATTTGTCTTAAAGTAAATCCGACGAAAAATGCTGATATGAATGTTCCAATATTAACTGCTCCAAGAATATTTGTATAAAACAATCCACACAATATTAATGATAAAACTACCATTGTAGCATCAAATGCTATTTTAATTGATGAAAATCTCCATCCGGTAGTAATTGCAATTGCTTCAACACATCCTTCTCCAGGAAGCGGTGCAATATTTGCAGGCATGTAGACAAATATTCCAAATGCTGTTAAAAAGATATTGATAACTAAAAATAACCCACACATCCACAGTGATGCGTCAAATGGTATAAATGAGACAATGTGAAGAGCTACATCTGTAAAATACCCGAATAATACACAGTTTATAAACTGAAGCAGTCTTTTTTTGTGAAATTTTGATTTTAAAATAATAAACTGAATTACAATCAGTGATGCGTTAAAAAGAAATGTAGTAATTCCGATGTCAATGTTTGTAATTAAGGCAAGGGAATATGAAATGGAACTAATAGGAGTTGTTCCAAGAAGAGATACAATTGAAAAAGCAACTCCCATTGCCATTAAAAACAAACCACAAACAAAGGCCAATATTCTTTTTATCATATCATCACTACATTTTCTTTAAATCTGCTTCCTGACCACTAAATCTTGCATAAATCATATTCATTAGTTTTACGGTTGTTCCAATTGACATAGCAGCAATTATTGTTCCAATACCTGCACTTCCATCAAAGTGTCCAAGGAAAACAAATGATAAAATCCATGAAATAACAATCCAGGAAATATCCATAATTACCTTTATTTTTGTAAATGACTGATTGGTGGTAATTGACACTGCCTGTGTTAAACCGTCAACTGCAACAGGAACCACATTTGTTGGAACATACAAAAATAATCCGAATGCCAAAAATAGGATACCTAAAATCAAAAAGAGTATCTGAACCCACAAAACACTAGCTTGAGGTATGATACTTAATATAATCATTGAAATAGAAGTAAATGCTCCAAATAGCATTCCGACAAACACCTGAAGGAAATGTTTTGGATGAAAAGCACTTCTTAAAAGCATAAATTCAATTAAAACCAAAAAGCATTGAAATAAAGTATTACAAATTCCAATGTCAATACCAGTTATAAGACTTATCGCATAAGGTACACTAACAACAGGTGTTGAACCTAAATTAGATTTAATTGAAAAAGCTATACCAATGTTCATAATAAATAGTCCAACTACATATTTAATTATTAGTTTGTATTCAATTTCATTTTGGTTAAAAAAATTCATTATAATACTATATGTACTACCAAATATTTAAAAACAATGAAAATTAAAAATTTAATTAGCTTTCAATAAGCTATATAAAAATTATATTTTATGATGGAGGAAAACTTAATGAATGAAACTTTATTAATGCTTCCAGGTCCAACAACAGTACATCCTAGAGTGCTTGCTGCAATGTCTAAAGCTGTTGTTAACCATAGAGGAGCTAAATATGGAGAAATTTTAGCAGAAACCAACCAATTAATGGCCGATGTTTTCCAAACCTCTAATGATGCTTACTTATTAACAGGATCTGGAACTGCAGCTATGGAAGCAGGTATTAGTAATACCGTTGCTCCTGGAGAAAAAATGCTCAACGTCGTGGGTGGAAAGTTCGGTGAACGTTTCATGAAAATCGCAAATACTCATGGAATTGATACCCAAGAATTAGCAGTAGAATGGGGTACCGCTGTAACTCCTGAAGCAATCAAAGAAGCTTTAGAAGCAGATGAAGATATTAAAGCAGTATCTGTTATCCACAACGAAACTTCTACTGGAGTAGCTGCACCTATTGAGGAAATTGGTAAAGTAATGAAAAATTACGATGCATTATACATCGTAGATACCGTATCTTCCCTTGGAGGAGACTACGTAGATGTTGAAAAATTCGGAATTGATGTTTGTGTGACCGGTTCCCAAAAATGTATCGCTGCACCACCTGGAATGGCAGCTATTACATTAAGTGATGACGCATGGGCAGCTGCAGACAAAATCGACTCCCCTACATTCTATTTAGATATGAAAGCTGCAAGAAAAAGTGGTGACAAAGTACCACCACAAACTCCGTACACTCCTGCAGTATCATTAACTTATGCTATGAATGAAGCTTTAAACATGATTAAAGAAGAAGGACTCAAAGAAAGAGTTGCACGTCACCACAAAGCTGCTGAAGCTAGTGTAGCAGCTGTTAAAGCATTAGGTTTAGAATTATTCGCTGATGAAGCTGTTTCATCTGCAACCGTAACCGCAGTAAAAATGCCTGAAGGAATTACTGATGATCAATTCAGAGGAACTACCCGTGACAAATATGGTGTAGAATTAGCTGGTGGACAAGACCACTTAAAAGGAAACATCTTCAGAATTGGACACATGGGAAACATTTCCTACAAAGAATTAACCCAAGCATTTGCTGCTATTGGTATGACCTTAAAAGGTTTAGGTGTAATTGAAGATGCTGGTGCTGGTGTAGCATCCATCGCAGAATCATACTTATGATTCTGTTTTCCTATTTTTTTTTGAACTTAAATCATAGTAAAATATTTTTTACATTAACTTTACACTTGAAATACACCTCTTGGAGAATAAGTTATAAGTGAAAAGTTACACTTGAAACACATGTCTTGAAATTAGTAAAAATATTTTAAATAAAAACAACAAATGAAACTATAATAAAGGATGTGAAAAATATGTCTGAAAATATCAAAGTAACTGTCGAAGAATTACGTAAACTTATCAGTGTAGACAACGTTATTGGAAAAGCTATCGAAACCGAAGACAAACTCTTAATTCCTGTAATGAGAATGGGTGTTGGATTTGGTGTTGGAGAAAACATCTTAGGAGAAGACAAAGGCGGCGCAGCAGGTGCTGGTGCTGGAGTAGAACCTATTTCCATGGTAGTAGTTCCTAAAAAAGGAAGCGACTCCGAAGGTGTTCGTGTACTTAACTTAAGCAAAGGAAATCAAACCAACAAAGCAATTTCCGATTTAAGTTTATTAATCAGCGACTTAGTCAAAAATCACATAAAAAAAGATGACGACGAAATTGACGAATCAGAATACATTGAACCTGAATTTGAAACCACTGAAGTCAAAGTAGAATAGGAATAGAACATGTTAAACATCCTCCTGATGATTATCTCAATAATCATCCTTTTTATTATTATTTTACTTTATTTTGGTGTTAAAATATCACTTATTTATGATAAAAAAGGCCCTGAGCTTGAAGGATGTTTACAAATATCTATTTTAAGAAAAATCAAAGTCTTCTCAAAAGATTTCCTATCCTCACAACCTGCTAAAAAAGAAGATAAAAAAGACGAAGAAGAACCAAAAGAAGAGGAAGAATCCGGAGAAGATAAAAAAGATGATAAAAAAGAGCTATTTAAATTAGCTAAACCTTGTTTTGGTCATTTTAAGACATTTTTAATATCAGCTATGAAATGTATCAGAGTCGAGAAACTTGAAAACCATCTAATTTTTGGTATGTACTCCTACGTAGATACTGCAAAATATATTGGATACATTTGGTCATTAATGATTATTGTAAATTCATCACATAAAAATGCAAAATTAAGTGCACAACCATCATTTAATGGAAGCATTCTTGATGGAAATGGGGACAATGAACTTGAGATAAATATCCTAAAATTAATTCCCCCAGTCATAAGACTAGTCCTTAAAAAAGAAGTAAGAACATTGATTAAGGGTGCGATAAAATGAAAAAATTAATTTCAGAGTTTAAAATAAACGAAATTAACGAATATGAATTTCGTGAAGTTTGCGGATTTACATTCGTATTTAAAACAGAAATTCTTGAAATTAACGATCAGATAGGTTCTGCATCAATTACACCAAAAGGAATTATCTACACTGAAAATGACGAATACTATTTCGCACCATTAGACGACGATGTAAATGTTGAAGGCATTGTAAAAAGTTATGTTGAGCTTTAAAAATTGAATTAAAAACCATCTAAACTTTTAAATATTATAAAACACTACTTTTTCTTGATATTACCAAATTAAACTTCGATATCGATAGAATAATTTTGTAATATATTTTTAACTAATAAAAATAAATTTACTAGTCTTTATAAATAACTATTAAAACTATATTTACTAGTCTTTATAAATAACTAATAAACATAAATTTACTAGTCTTTATAAATAACTAATAAACATAAATTTACTAGTCTTTATAAATAACTAATAAAAATAAATTTACTATTCCTTATATATGAATAAATAACAGGTGAAAAAAATGAACTCCCCTTTAGAAACACACATACAAAACCAAGTTCTAATAAGACCCACCAAATTCAGTGATGATTTAAAACACAACAACAAAACATTCCAGCACAGAGCAGACTATTATGAAATGATTAAATACATAAACACCTTTCTAGATGAGGACACCAACAACAGATATTTTCTCCTGCCGGGAATAAGAGGGGTTGGAAAAACCACAATCCTAATTCAACTTTATGAATATTTAACAAAAGAAAAACAGGTTAGTCCAACTGATATTTTATACATAACCGGAGATAATCTAAAAAGAATGTCCAATAGCTCAATCATGGATGGAATAAATAGCTATCTGGACATTTTCCATAATGCTACAGTAGAAAGCATAGATAAAAAAATATTTCTTCTAATTGATGAAGCACAACATGACAAGGACTGGTCAATTGTTGGTAAAATCCTTTATGACACATCAAAAAACATATTTATGATTTTTAGTGGTTCATCAGCACTGGAATTAGAATACAATGCAGATTCAGCAAGAAGAATGTTAAAAATGCCTGTTTGTCCATTGACTTACTCACAACACCTTAAATTAAAATATGATTACTTTAAAAATACTATTTCAAAAGAAATTATTGATTTGATTTTTACAGGTAAACTTCCTGAAAGAAATTTGGATATTGAAATTCTAAACATTTATTCTTCTTTTAAAAATTACAATCCAAAAGAATTGGAATGTTTTATGCAATATGGAGGATTTCCATCATCCTTTAATCAAAATACAAATGAAACAATAAAAACAGTCATTGATATGATAAATAAGGTAATAACAACAGATATTGACAATCTTAAAGGGATAAACGGACAAACCACATATCTTGCATCCCAGTTATTATACTTCTTTGCTCTTCAAAACCCTGGAGAAATCTCAAAAGGATCAATGGCAAATCATCTTGACTCAAATAAAATGACAATAAACAAAATTTTGGAACTGCTTGAAAAAACACAGCTAATTTTCCATATTGAACCGTTTACATCCTCTGCTAAAAGAACAACAAAACCATTTAAATATTATTTTGCAACATCAAGTCTAAAACATATCCTGTCAACAAACCTTGGTAATGCAAATCTTGAAGCAAAAGAAGCATATATGGGAAAATTATTTGAAAATTACGTTGCATCAAGCTTTTTTAATCTTAAAAACAGAAGCGAGACAATGTATAATACTTATTATGATGCAAATAAAAAGAATGTTGATTTTTTAGTTCAGAAAGGATTAGAAACTCCAGTTCCAATTGAAGTTAGCTGGGGAAAAAAGAATAAAAGTCAGGTAAAAACTACAATGAAAAAATACAAAGCTCCTTATGGTGTAATTATCTCAAATACTACAAGAAAAATAGTAAAGGAAGATAATGTCATTTATCTACCTATAGAAATATTTTCATTTATGTAACTATTTTGGAAGTGGAATATCTTCACTTTCAACTACAACTTCAACTACAAGAGGTCCTTTTAATTCTTTTTCTAAGACAAATTCCAAGTCTTTTAAGTTATCTACTCTTATAGAATCAATATTATAACTTGAAGCTAGTTTTGTAAAGTCAGGATTTTGCAATTTGACCTGATAAGCATCCATATCATACATTGATTCTTCCCATTGTCTTATAATTCCATATTCTGAGTTATTTAGTATGAAAATGATAATATCCAAGTTGTTTTGACGAATAGTTGCCAATTCCTGGAGATTCATCTGGAAATCCCCATCTCCATTTATAACAATGACTTTTTCATCTGTTGCAATGCTTGCTCCAATAGCTGCAGGAATACCATATCCCATTGGTGCCATTGCTCCTGAAAACAATAGCTGAGAAGGTTTTAGGGATTTTTTAAGAAGAGTTGTCCATGTAGTATGTGAACCTGCATCAGAAGCAATAATATTGTTTTCAAATTTATCCAAAATTCTTTTAATAGCTGCCTGAGGTTTTAAATCTTTGTTTAACCCTTCAATTTCAATTTTATTGTTAATTTCTAAAATTTCATCTAACCAGTCCGCTTGTTTAAAGTTTATTTCACCTAAGAAATCTTCAACTTTACCATGAATTGGATAATCACCAATTAAAACATCTTTATTTATGTTTACATGGATTAAATTATCACAAACTTGAGGTAATGTTCTTTCTGATGCTTTTATTCCAAGTGCAATTACACAGTCTGCATTTTCATATGCGTATTTTGCACGAGGTGTTGAGCGAATTCCCACAAGCCCCAGATTAATATCATCAGCCTCTGAAATAATTCCTTTTGCATGATATGTGGTTGTAACAGGGATTTTGTATGTTTTAGCTATTTTTTCAAGGTTTTCCTTTTGAGAAATTGCACCTGCACCTACGATAAATAATGGTTTTTGTGCCTTGTTAATTAATTCCTGAGCCTTTGAGATGTTTGATAAGTCATCTTCACATAAATAGCAAAGCTCAAAGTCATCGAAATCCTCCTGCATGAGAACATCTTTTGATAAGTTAATGTGAATTGGTCCTTTAGGCATTGTTTTAAGCTCATAAATAGCTGCTCTTAAAACATACATTGCTTCTGTTCCATTTAGCGGATTGTATGATGCTCTTGTGATATTTTTAAATATTTCAACCTGCGGAGTTGATTGAAAATGGTCAGATCCACGATATTTTAAATCATTATCTCCTGTTAAAACAAGTATTGGAACATTATCTTTAAATGCGGTAGCTAGTGCCATTGTAAAGTTTAAGGCTCCGGGAGAAGCTGTTGCAATACAAACACCAATTTTACCACTTGATCTGCAATATCCGTCTGCTGCGTGTGCTGCTGACTGTTCATGTCTTGTTAGGATATGTTCAATATTTGAAGTGGAAAGTGATTTGTATAAAGGCATTATCTGTTCGCCAGGAATTCCAAAAACATGATTAATTCCCTCACTTTCAAGAATTTCAACGATTTTATCAGCTACATTCACTCTTCCAGCTCCTGATATGAACCATTATACTCTCCTGAGCCTTCAACCGGAAATACAACTGCCTGAGCTATTCTGTCTCCAGATTTTATTTTGTATTCAAAATCCCCATGGTTATAAATCATAAACATAAGTGTTCCGTAAAATCCAGGGTCCCCCACAGCAGTTTGAACTGAAACAAAAGACCTTAAAAGTGTTGATCTTGGAAGATAAAGCATTGTGTATCCTTTTGGAATTTTGATTTTCCTTTTAATACTTGCAAGATATGCAGTATGTGGTTTTAGGGTGTAAACATCACCTTCCATCGGCTTAATTTCAGGCAGATTTTTTTCATTATCAATTAAAGAGCCTTCACTTTCCTGAGTATAAATTTTATCGAGTTCCAAATCAATTCCAGATGGCTGTACCAAGTCAGCAAAGTCCGGAAACAGTTTTACAAGTTCTTTTTCACCAAGCATCATATCAAATCCATTTAATAATTTATTTATATTCGATACTTAATATAGTTTAAACAGGTGATAAAATGCCAGTAATTAATATTGCAGGAAATAATTCAATTAGTACTGAAAAGAAAAGAGAAATGGTTAAAAAAGTATCTGAAGTTGTAGCTGAAGCATATGACTTACCAATTGATGCAATAACTGTTTTGGTTCAAGGTTTTGAATTTGAAGACATTGGTGTTGCAGGAGAATTGTTAAGCGATAAAAAATAAGAATCATAAAAAAAGGGGAGAATGAACAAAACTCCCCTTTTATAGTTCAAACCAAAAAAGAACTACGTATTTAATTTCTTAAATACAATTTAATATTAATTTTGTATCATATTTATAAATTTGTTTTTGAATAAGTGTCGTCTGTTTTTTTAATAAGATCAAGGTTTATTAGCTCTTCAATGTTTTTTGAAATCTTTTTATCGAAGTTTTTGGAGTTGTATCTTATTAATGACTTTTTAATCTCTTCATATGAAGTATTTTCGCCAATTGCATCAAATACTGCCTGCTGGAACGGTGTTAGATTAAAAATTATTTGATTTAAGACATTTTCATTTTCACGTACGTTATCAAAACTCCAGTTTTCATCTTTTGTTTTAACCTGGAATTTTTCTTCCAAATCAGGAATTTTGTCTTTAAGCTCCTCAAGATAGTCATGAGATGCAAGACCATATTTGTGCTTGGATATTTTAGCCAAGAATTCTTCATAGACATTTTCAAGATTTATTTCACTTTTGTTGTTGAAATTATCTAAAACATAAACTCTGTCATCAATTACACTAATAACTCTGTAGGTGTTCATTTCATCGTCAAATTCAATTTCTTCAAATGAATTAACATTCCAGTCATTATCTAAAAGGAAGTTTCGAACAAACTGAGCATCCTCAAGATTATCATAGTATCCGAAGATATATTCATCTCCAAAAATCTGTTTTTTGATTATAAATGTGTCAAAAACTCTTGTAATGTTAAGACCATACTTTGAATTGTTTGGATTTCTCCTAAACTGTTTGATTAAGTTATCAATTGTTGAATCATCAGGTTTTGTATCAAATTTCTCAAGAAGATGGAGTTTTTCATCAATTACAGCTAAAACCAAGTAATCTTCATCTTTTATAACAACAGAAGGTATTTTATCTAAATCCCAATCATTATCAACAAGCAAATCACGAATAAAAGTAGCATCCTCAAAAGCAGTTATTTTAGCATAAATCTTGGAACTTTTGACAATGTTAAAAGAATTTTTGTTTTCCCTTAGATACTTTCGACTCATAAAAAGAGTTTGTTTTGAAAACTAATAAATGCTTTGTAAGAATAAAAATTTAGGCATACATAAACTTTATATGTATGAAAAACATAATTAATAAATAGATTTAATTTAGGTATAACTAAATTTTAAAAAAATAATGGGTAGCATATGAAGAAAATAATTTTTATAGGACTAATTCTATTTTTATTATATCATTATCTGCAGTATCTCCAGCAGACAATACTACAATAAAGACAAACGACCACACAGACAATATAAAAACTGATGACATCACCATAAATCTTGAAAAAACAAGTCAAAGTGAAAATAACGATGGCTACAAAACATACGAAGAGTTTAAAAAAGCAATAGAGACAAGTAAAGAAGGAGACACAATCAAACTTGGATCTAATATTAAACTCAAAGACACACTAAATATCAAAACCAACAAAATTACCATCGACGGACAGGGACACACAATTGACTGGGACGAAGACTATAGAATATTTTACATACCTGCAAATTATGTTACTATCCAAAATTTAAAACTAATAAATGGGGACTGTGACGAAGGAGCAGCAATCTACGCTGATAAATATTTAACCGTCAAAAAATGTGAGTTCACCAACAATAAAGCATCTGATAGAGGAGGAGCAATATTTAATTATAATGGTAACCTCGACATATCTGACTCAATGTTTAAAAACAATCGTGCATCAGGAACATGGGGAAGAGACCAATATGGTGGTGCAATATACTGTACTAACTTAAAATGTAACAACTGTACTTTTGAAGACAACTATTCAAATGACGACGCAGGAGCAATCTACATCCACGACGGAGACAAAACAGAAATCAGAAATTCAAAATTCATAAGAAACAATGCAGAACTAAGTGGAGGAGCAATATCATGTGTAGACGTATATTGTAATAATTGTACATTTGAAAACAACTATGCTTCAAACCTAGGAGGAGCAATTAATGGAGGATATGGAGCACATGTCCAAAACTCAAGATTCAAAAACAACAAAGCAGGAGATGATGGAGGAGCAGTCTACATTGACGGAGGACAAGGCGAAATCTCAGATTCACACTTCACAAATAACCAAGCAAAAAATGGTGGAGCAATTTACAGCCCAATATAGATTGTTTAAGATGTTATTTTGAAAACAACCATGCAAATGACAATGGAGGAGCACTCTACCAGAAAGTTGATGGAGACTTATATGTAATCCACGCTAGCCATTGTAAATTTATTAAAAATACAGCAGAAATTGATGGAGGAGCAGCATATTGGGGAAAAATCATCGCAGATTCAGATTTATTCCTTAACAATGGTGCAACAGGAGCAAAGATTAACTCATGCTGGGGAGGAGCAGTCTTCTGTTTAACTATGGAAGGTAACAAATGTATTTTTGAAAATAACTATGCTGATGATTACGGAGGAGCAATCTACATCAAAACTAAATCAGAATCCACAATCAAAAACACACAGTTTACAAATAACCAGGCAAAAGACAACAATGGTGGTGCAATCTACTCAAATGGAGACTTAAGAGTAAGTAACTGTAACTTCACAAAAAACAAAGCAAAAACTGATGGAGGAGCAATATATGCTGATGCAAAAGTCACAGCAACCTCATCCATATTCATAATTAATGAAGCTGCAGGCGCTATTAGCCAATGTTACGCAGGAGCAATCTACTGTACAAACATAGACTGTGACAAATGTATTTTTGATAACAACCATGCTTATGACTATGGAGGAGCAATCTACATCAATAACAAAGGAAAATCCACCATCAAAAACTCAAAATTCACAAACAACAAAGCAGATGACTACAACGGAGGAGCAATATATAGTAAAAAGAACATTGAAGTATACAACTCCCTATTTAAAAACAATCAAGCAAATAACTCATGGTCCCCATCTACTTCACAAGGAGGAGCAATATACTGTGGAACAATAACCTGCAATAACTGCACATTTGAAAACAACAAAGCAAAAAAAGTACGCAGAAGCAATCTATATCAACGACAAAGAAGTATCCACCATCAAAAACTCAAAATTCATAAACAACACATCCCCATTTAATGGAGGAGCAATCAATGCAAACGGAAAACTAATTGTTGAATCTTCAATATTTAAAAATAACAAAGCAGATCATTTTGGAGGAGCATTAGAACCATATGAGAATGGAGGAGCAATATTTTGTTTGAACATTGATTGTAACAATAGTACATTTGAAAACAATTATGCAGAAAGCTACGGAGGAGCAATATTCATCAAAAACGAAGGAAAATCCACCATCAAAAACTCAAAATTCATAAACAACACTGCAAAATTAAATGGAGGAGCAATTTACTTAGATAATACCAATTCACATGTTGATTTAATCCACAATATCTTCGAGAAAAATACTGCAGAAAGAGGAAATGAAGGATTAATCGTCTACACATACGGTGAATTCGACAAAATAAGTCAAAACTACTACGGAACTGAAAACCCAAACTGGTCCAGTCACTTATTATACGAACACCATTATTTCAAATTCAATGAAGATCACAAAGACACAAACTATGCAAAAACAATAGATGAATACAACAACATGACAGTTTCATCACCAAACGCATCATCACCAATAATTAACAAATAAAGATATTTCATCTTTATTTTTTTCTTCTTTTTTTATTATTTAGGAATACCTAAACTTTATATGCTGGTTTATATAAATATACTAATAGAATTACATAATGATGTGACATTAAAAAACGGCCTTCAGATAGATAAAGCAGAATACATTGACATGGCCATAAGAACTGAAGCCTACATTACCGCCAACAAAAGACTTCCAGCTATTGTATATAGGATGTCAAAGCTTCCTGACTATAACGATACCACAATGAAGTTCTTTATCAAAACCTTCAACTATAAAGGCAATACCATAGATGAGGCCTTAGCTATTATAGCAAAGAAGAAACTATATAGCAAATACTTCGATTCACAGAAAACAGATAAGCAAACCATCAATGACGCAAGTAAAGGTAAAGGTTCCAACTGTGTAGACTGGGGACAGGTATATTACCGTATCGCCAAATCATTGGGCTACGATATACAGTTCATCCACGTCAAGTGTCGTGTCAGCGGTACTGGCCATATCAGATTAAGGCTGAGACATAAGAAACATACTTCAGGAAACTGGATCAACCGTGACCCTGCAGCAGTAGCAGATTCAACTTCAGGTAATGTTAGATCCATCTGGTGTGAAGATGGATATGTTATAGCATACGATCCAAGTTGGATATTTACAGATTTATATTCCATTTAAGGTGATAACATGAATTGTGGCGAAGCAATTGAAGTTTTAAAAAAATTTCCAAAAGATAAACCATTAATGATAATGGGATGGTACAGCATTATAGAAACAGATGCTCCTGAAGAGATACATGAAATAGGATATCTCAAAGAAGTGGACTTTAACACATTGGAGGTTAAAGGTGATATAAAAGACTTTGTAGCTATTGTTAGCGATAAATATCATGAGATATCCAGTGAATTTCCATAATCACTTAACACCTCCCCATCACCAATTCAAAACTTAATTTCTGAAACCCTTGCATATATATCGAGGTCGCAAATCAAAATCTATTTTCCAAAACACGACCGTTAATGTTAAAGTCAATCAATTAAAACAAAAAGAAAAAGTAGCTATTGATTTAATCAACATTAACATTGATTATTTTATATGTATAGTAAAAATTAATTTAGTAGTAAAATAAAAATAAACAACATATATACAAATTATTATTTATACAAGGGATTGAGTTAAAATGGGTCTTAGAGACAGATTAAAAGAATCTGGTAGAAAAGCCAGAGAAAAAAATCTTCAAATACAAAAAGAAATGGAAGAGGAAAAAAACAATAAATATAATGTTGAATATGGTGTTAAATGTAAAGTCATTTTCCCCGAAACAGAATTAAAAATTAAAACACAAAGTCCTGCAATGAAAGGAATGGCAGCATGGAGTTGGGGTGTTGTAGGATTGGCAATGACTAGCGGAGTCAAAACAGAAGAAAAAAGAAAATCATTAAATACCATAATTCAAGTTGTAGAAAAAGGAGTAGTGCTTAAAAATGCACAAGCTGACGGAAAAGATTTAAGAATTCCATTTGATAACATTATTAGAGCAACAGACGATAAATATGTTAATGGAAAATTTTCTGAATATTTAAGACTAATTCTTTTAGAAAATCAGGTAATACAAATTAGTTTAATTACTCAAAACAAATTAAGATTAAGAAAAGAAGTGAAACAAGCTAATGAGGATTTCCTTAGATTAGTTAATGAAAGGGCAACAGGCAGCCAAAATGAAGAAACTGGTTGGGGCTTAGATTATGCAGAAAATGAAAACACTAATAATGCTTCTGAAGAAAACAATTCAACTACAAATGAATTAAAAGAAGTTATGGAAATGTATAAAGAAGGATTATTAACAGACGAAGAATTTGCAGCTATGAAAAAGAAAATAATTGAAAAATAATTGGTGGATAAAATGAAATTAGGTAAATTAGAAAAAGTTAAAGATTTGCGTTCTGTCTGGAAACATGAAGCGAATGATTTCACCAAATGGTTAGCTAAAGAAGAAAACCTAAATACATTAAGTGAAGAAATTGGTATTGATATTGAATTAGTTTCTACTGAAGCAAAAACCGGTTCATTCAGTACAGATATCCTAGCAGTTGAAGCCAATACTAATAATAAAATTATTATTGAAAACCAACTTGAAGCAACAAATCATGATCACTTAGGAAAGATTATCACCTATGCTTCAGGTCACGATGCAAAAACTATTATATGGATTGTTAAAGAAGCACGTGAAGAACACAGACAAGCTATTGACTGGTTAAATGAACATACAGACGAAGAGATTAATATCTTTTTATGTAGAATAGAATTATGGAAGATTGGGAACTCAGATATGGCTCCTAAATTCCAAATAGTCTCAAGCCCAAATAATTGGAGTAAAACAGTTAAAAGAAGTTTGGATAATGAGATGACTTCTACAAGTATGTTACAATATAATTACTGGACCAAAGTTAAAGATGAAATTGATAAAAATTATCCTGTATTTAATTCTAGAAAACCTAGAGGACAACATTGGTATGATTTAGCTATTGGTAAACCTTCAGGGCATATCTCACTTATTATGAATACACAAAAACCTGCAATAAAAGTCCAATTATATATTCCAGATAGTAAAGAATTATTTAATTATCTTTTTGAATCTAAAGATGAAATTGAATCAGAATTAGGATATGAAGTTGAGTGGATTAGTTCAGAAAATACAAAATCTTCAAATATATCAATACTTAAAAAAACAGACGTTAATAATGAATCTACATGGGAAAAAAATATCAAATGGCACCTTAGCAGAGCAGTTGAATTTTATAATGTATTTGCAGATAGAATTAAAAATTTCTAACAATAATTAACATTAACATCGGCCATTAGCTATTCAGAACTAACTTTCTGAAACCCGTTCATATATATCGCAGTCCACAATCAGATTTCAAATCCAAAACCATTGCCGTTAATGTTAATGTGCAGCTGTTAAAGTGAAAGTCAAAAATAGGTATTGTTTATTTTAACGGTAACATTGCAGATAATGCAAGTTGGTCAAGCTATTGAAAATAAGTTTTTATTACGATATTTTTTTATATTTTATTATCTTATTATTGTCATTTATTAACAATTTTTAAAATGAAGTATAGCGCTAGCTATCGAAAAAAAATTTTTGCTATTTATATTGAAGTTCATAATATATTAGCAATCCAAGACGAATTAGTTTATATAGCTTGCCGGTCTTTTCATTTTCATTAAGGCACATGACAATATCTTTGTCTTTTAATTCTCGTAGCACTCTTGATACCAGTGAGAATCTTACGTTCATTGTTTCTGTAATTTCCGATGGAGTCATTCTTGATTTTTCGATTATTTTGACAACCTTTTGACGGTTCTTGCTACGTTTGACGTAGGCGAATGCGTCAATGTATGTCGGGCTATTAGTATCGGGTAACATGCTATTCTATATCAATTACGAATTAGGTATTATGCTATTTTTATTCTATTGTTATTCTATTAACATCGAACAATCTTTTATTAGATTTATGCATTATATTTAAAAATTTTTATTATATCTTAAATACGAAAAATAACCATAATTGATTAGTTATAATGTCAAATTGACTTTTATATTAATTTAAATTTTATTCGGATAAGTTATTGATATATTGTGGTTAAATAAAGGAAAAATAAAAATCAAATCCTATGACTCTTTCAAAAACTTTGTTGATTTTCAAAATCCTTTTTGCGATTGTCATTCCAAATGAGATCCCTGCGATAGATTCGTTTTAAAACGCCTCGTTTGGTCTTGAATGTTCGTTTTCTTGATTTTGGCATTGTTTTTTGGAGAGCATTTTCAATTTTGTTACTTGTTTTTTCAATTTTCTTATCTTTTAAGTGATAAATGATGCTTTTATATCTTGGGAAAATGAATTTTCTAATTATTTTATGAATAACTGGATGAAAATCATCTTTTACGATAAATTAAAGATTGTACTTCATTTTTGAATTCATCAATGTCATTTAAATTGAATAAATCTTTGATCATTTTCAGTTGTTTATGACGTTCTTGATATTCTTCGTCTGGAATGCGATTTTTGTCTTTAAAATTTTTTAATTGTTTGTTTAAAGTTTTTTTTAGTATGGAAAATACATAATTGGTGTTTAAAACCTAGTTTTGGGATAATTGATGTATATTTTTTATCTAAATCTGTTGTGATTGCAATTTTATTTTTATTTGCTGTGGATTCTCTTAAAAACTTTTCAACAGTTGTTTCATCTT